>PSRO01000013.1 GCA_003176115.1 Chlamydiota bacterium
CAATACAGGTCTCCTTATATCTTTACAGATAGGTAGATTATATCTGAGTTGCTTAATTTGTTAACAGTGCCATAGTACAAGGAAATAAAAAAATAGCCCAAACAAAAAAAAGTTTTTAGCAAAATTAAGACAAACAAGCACTTAATTGGTTGTGTTTTTTTCTCCCAAAGAAGAAGGTTTCTTAAATTTCTTAAAACCAGCCGAGAAAAATTTAATTGTTATAAATTTGTCTTTGACTAATATTTATCTTTTAATATAAAAAATCTTTTACAACCCTTAACCAAGGAGTTACCAATGACGCCTATTCAAGTAACAAACCATCCAGACAGAGAAACTAAATCAATAAATTTTTTCCCTAGTCCAATTCCATTAATGCGTAATGTCAACCGCATCGCATTACCTGTAATTGCTCTTCTTGCTACATCGGCTTTGCCAACAGCGAATGCAGGCCCAATCACATGGGCTGCCTGTGTAGCGGCTTGCGAAACCCTAGTGGCAACTGTAACAGCAGAAACAACTGCTGCTGCTGCTGCTGCGTCTCTTGCGGCATGTGTTGCTGGTTGTGGACCTTTCTTTTTTCAACCCACTCCATGAGAAAAAAAAACGAGAAGATTTCAAAACTGCACCGTATAATTCGGTGCAGTTTTATTTATAGCAATAAGGAAAATGTATGGATAACCATAATGCAGAAGAGCTATTTGTTCCCTTATACGAAGCAACGAGAAAACAAGCAGAAGAATTATAGATAAAACACTTTCTTTAATTCAGAGTTTTAAGGTCACATATAAATAGATACATTTCTTGGACCAAACGTATAAGACTTCAATACGACTTAGCAAAAATTACTCGTCTTGTGCTTTTTTTACCTGTAAAGGGGCATATTCCCTCTTCTTCTTCACCTAATGGAATACAACGGATGGTAACTCCTAGATCTTGTTTAATTTTTTCTTCTATGTCGGGATCTTCTGAGAAATGGGTGAGGGCAAACCCTGCGTGGATCTCAGGACTTTTAGGGTTTTTGGGAGTAAAAAATGCATAAAAATCTTCTTTAGTGTCAATTTTACGAGTATGGGTGTTTCTAAAATCCAATGCTCTTTGCAGAAGTGTACCTTGGATGGAATCGAGAATATCTCTAATGGACAAGAGAAGCTTTTGTTTAGAAAATGTCTTTTTTTCTCCATGAGGACAATCTCTCCGCGATAAAGGCAAAAGGTCTTGTTCTATGTCTCGTGGGCCTACTTCAATTCGAATAGGAATCCCCTTTTTAATCCAAGACCAGAGTTTTTCTCCTCCTCTTAAGTCTCTTGTATCGATGATGACTTCTAAAGATCTACCTGCATAGGGTAAGCAGCGGAGCTCTTCTGCTAGGGATCTGCAATAATTAAGCACCTCTTCTCTTTTCTCTTCTTTATGTACCACAGGGAGCAGGACAATCTGAGAGGAAGCAATTTTAGGCGGTAAAATTAATCCATCGTCATCACTATGAGTCATTACAAGAGCTCCAATTAACCTGGTGGTTACTCCCCAAGAAGTCGTCCAAGCAAATTGCGATTCTCCTTGTGGGTCCTGGAAGAGAATCTGGGAAGCCTTGGCAAAGTTCTGTCCAAGAAAATGTGAGGTTCCCGCTTGCAGGGCTTTGCGGTCTTGCATCATGGCTTCAATACAATAGGTGGAAACAGCACCTGGAAACCTCTCAGATGCGGTTTTCTCTCCTTTAATGACAGGAATAGCCAAAAAGTCATAGGCAAACTGCGCATATATATCGAGCATGAGCTTTGTTTCTTCTCGAGCTTCTTGCTCTGTAGCATGAGCGGTATGCCCTTCTTGCCATAGAAATTCTGTTGTGCGTAGGAATATCCTTGTTCTCATTTCCCAACGAACTACATTTGCCCATTGATTAATCAGAAGAGGAAGATCGCGATAAGAGGTTATCCACTTGGAAAAAGCATCACCAATAATCGTTTCTGAAGTAGGACGTACAACCAAAGGCTCTTCTAGCTCTCCTGCTGGGACTAACTTTCCTTCTTGATTTTTTTCTAAACGATGATGGGTAACCACTGCGCATTCTTTGGCAAAACCTTCTACGTGCTCTGCTTCTTTTTGCAAAAAGCTTAAAGGAATAAATAGAGGAAAATAGGCATTTTGATGACCGGTTTTTTTAAACATAGAATCGAGCGCTCTTTGCATATTTTCCCAGATCGCATAGCCCCAGGGTTTGATGACCATACAGCCTCTAACAGCAGAACGCTCTGCAAGATCCGCTGCTTTTATGATTTCTTGATACCATTCTGCATAGTTTTCTTGGCGAGTAGGTTGGATTGCGGTGCGCTTTTTCATAATAAGCCTCTTTAACAATTTACTTGTGAATATCTTAAGCAAACACGGTTTAAATCACAGGTTAAAAGTGTTTGAAGATGGATCTTTGTTGTCTCTATCTGCGATTTTGAAATGGCTCCTTCTCCTAAGAGAGGGAATGCATGGGCATACATAGCCTCAATAACTTCCCTAGACCGAATGATTTGCGTGAGATAGCTGCGATTGGGAATCTGTAGACAAATACTTCCCTGATGCAGAAAACCCTTTTTTGTTTTACGCTGAGCAGCTCCTGCTACTTTCTTATTTTTTAACATCACATCATACTGGGTTGGCTTTGCCATACAAAAATGCTTACAATCCTTAGTTAAAGAAACCCCATCTTGAGGAGTAAGATAACAAGAAGAACTCTTTCCTAAAAAAGACTCAATAGAAGATAGAACAACTGCATTAATTAGCGCGTAATTATGTAAAGTATTCATTGAATAAAGAGCAGAGCTAGCTGGTACTAAAATGCTAAAGGCAAAGTCCCAAATATGAAAAATCACCCCCCCCCCTGTTGGTCTTCTTGCTAAGTCAAGCGGTCCGATTTGATCTAAAAAAAGCAAGGCGGCAGGATCTGCAAAATAGCCATAGGTCGCACTAGGAGACTCCCATTCATAGAAATGCAGAACCGGATGTAAAAAATCTTTCGCATTTTCTAAGAGCTCCGCATCAAAGCGCATATTTTCCTCGGCACTTTTTTGTCCAGTGTGTATAATTTTACATTCGGTAGTTTCCATGGATTCACTATATTTTTTTTAAATTCTAAAGCTTAAGAATACCTAAAAAAGAAAAATTGTTCATTTAAAATAACTTATAAACACGAAAAAATCTCTTGATTAACTTTGTCTAATTTGTCAAAAAAAGGAAAAGACCCCTAAAATCATCGGTTTATAAGAGGATGGGATAAAAAAGGTAATATATATGTTTGATAAATTTACTAACCGTGCCAAGCAAGTCATTAAACTTGCAAAAAAGGAAGCCCAGCGCCTTAACCACAACTACCTTGGAACTGAACACATCTTACTCGGTTTGCTCAAACTCGGTCAAGGAATTGCTGTTAATGTGCTTCGTAATTTTAATTTAGATTACGATACTGTGCGCGCTGAAGTAGAAAGACTTGTTGGGTTTGGACCAGAAATCCAGGTCTATGGAGATCCCGCATTAACGGGAAAAGTAAAAAAAGTATTTGAATATTCCAATGAAGAAGCAGCCAATCTTAATCACAATTATGTAGGCACAGAACACCTATTATTAGCTCTTTTACGCCAACGCGATGGCGTTGCTGCGCAGGTACTAGAAAATCTCAATGTGAACTTAAAAGATATCTACCGAGAAATCCTTAAAGAGCTAGAAATCTTTAATTTACAGCTCCCTCCTTCTGGTATAAGTTCTTCGAATAACAATTACTCTTCTGCAAGTAAAGGCCCAGAAAAAGGAATAGCTTCAGAAAAGATGCCTGCATTAAAAGCTTATGGTCACGACCTAACCGAAGCTTGTCGCGAAGGGAAGCTCGACCCAGTAATCGGTAGAAAAGAAGAAGTAGAGTGCCTGATTTTAATTCTCTGCAGAAGACGCAAAAACAATCCTGTCTTAATCGGAGAAGCAGGTGTAGGAAAAACGGCAATCGTAGAAGGGTTAGCTCAAGCCATTGTTAAAGGCGAAGTGCCCGATCATTTGATTAAAAAGCGCCTTATTTCCCTAGATCTCACTTTGATGATTGCTGGAACTAAATACCGAGGTCAGTTTGAAGAGCGTATCAAAGCGGTTATGGATGAAATTAAAAAAAATGGAAATATTCTTCTCTTTATCGATGAGCTACATACGATTGTTGGAGCAGGAGCTGCTGAAGGAGCCATTGATGCGTCCAATATTTTAAAACCCGCGCTCTCCCGCGGTGAAATCCAGTGTATTGGTGCAACTACCATTGATGAATATCGCAAACACATTGAAAAAGATGCTGCTTTAGAAAGGCGTTTTCAGAAAATTCTCGTTACACCCCCTTCCGTTGAAGAGGCTGTTGCTATTTTAATGGGTTTAAAAGCTAAATATGAAGAGCATCACAAATGCATTTACACAGATTCTTCGGTTAAAGCGGCTGTCTATCTATCAGATCGCTATATTACAGGAAGATTCCTGCCGGATAAAGCCATCGATTTGATTGATGAAGCCGGAGCTAAAGCGCGGATTGCGACCATGCCCCAATCTCAAGAGATTACAAAATACGAAACAGAAATTGAAAAAGTCCTTGTAGCTAAAGAAACTGCCTTGGAAAAACAAGAATATGAAGAAGCTGCAAAATTACGCGATAACGAACAGAGCTTGCGAGAACAGCTAAAACAGATCAGCGAAAGATGGAAAAATAATAAAGAAGAACACCAAGTAATTGTTGATGAAGAAGAAGTGGCAGAAATCGTAGCTAAGCAAACAAAAATCCCTCTGACAAGGTTAACAGAAGGAGAAACCACAAAAGTGCTTAAAATGGAAGAGATCTTGAAGAAAAATATCATTGGTCAAGATGATGCGGTAAGCATTGTTTGTAGAGCTATTCGCCGTAGCAGAGCTGATATTAAAGATCCTAATAGACCTATTGGCGCTTTTCTCTTTTTGGGACCTACAGGGGTTGGAAAAACGCTATTAGCAAAACAACTCGCTATTAACATGTTCGGTGGTGAGGATGCCCTAATTCAGGTCGACATGTCTGAATATATGGAAAAATTTGCTGCCAGTCGCATGATCGGTTCCCCTCCTGGGTATGTAGGTCACGAAGAAGGCGGTCAGTTGACAGAGCAAGTAAGGCAAAGGCCTTATTGCGTAGTGTTATTTGATGAGGTAGAAAAAGCACATCCTGATGTATTAAATATGCTTTTACAAATATTAGAGGAAGGGCGCCTAACCGATTCCTTTGGTCGCCGAATTGACTTCCGTAACACCATTATCATTATGACCTCCAACTTAGGAGCAGATCTTATTCGTAGATCTTCTGAGGTAGGCTTTGCAGCAGGTGAAGGCACCCCCGATTATAAGTCTATGGAAGAAACCATTAGACGCTCGGTTGCTAAAGGATTTAAACCAGAATTTATCAACCGCTTAGATGGGGTGATTATCTTTAAACCTCTAGATAGAGCTCATCTCTTTAACGTTATTGAATTAGAGGTGAAAAAAGTGTTAGAGCGACTCTCTAGAAAACAGATATCTTTCATCCTCGATGAAAAAGCAAAGGACTTTTTGGTAAACAAAGGCTTTGATCCTGCAATGGGAGCTAGACCTTTACGTCGCATCATCGAACAATACTTAGAGGACCCCCTAGCAGAACAACTTCTACTCAATCCAGGTAAAGGTGGACACTGGTCCATTTCAGCAGACGAGGATAAGCTCTTGCTCACTCCTCAGGAAGAGTGCTTGACCATAGCTGATAAACAAGCTCCTGCAGAAGGTGGTTAAATCATACTAAAGGAGAAGTTTTCACTCCTCCTTTTTATTCTTATCGGCCAGATATCGGACAAAAATCTTGAAAAAGATGGCCGTATTACATCAGTTAAGCCATACCGAAAGGAGTGTAAGGCGTTAGCTTGCTGAAATGATTAAAGAAGGCCTAGTCGAAAAACTCGGAAATAAACGTGGGACTAGATATAAAGCCATCCAGCATAAAGATATTAGCGAGAATTGTTTTAACTCTAAAAGCAAAAAAATACTTAAGCAGATACGACTTCCTCTCTACGAAAGAGTTCCAATTACCTATAGGGAAGATTGGTTTGATGCTTACCAGCCAAATAGCAGCTTTTATATTCCATTAGAACTTGAGATTACAGTTGCATAAAATAGGAAAGCGCTCTACCCCTTCAGTGCCAGCTGGAACCTACGCACATCAAATTTTTGATCGACTCCTTATCGACCTTTCCTATAATTTTTCTAGGTTAGAAGGCAACACATGTTCATTATTAGATACAAAGAAACTCATTCTTGAAGGAATAAGTCCTAAAGAGAAGCTTGACGAAGAGAAAACTATGATTCTCAATCACAAAGAAGTCATTCGCTATTTAGTGGATACAGCTCCTAGATTAGAGATAGATAAAGAAGTTTATTTACACACTGCACTTTCTTCTCTCAGGACGGATTGCTAGTTGCTCGGCATGCAGGAAAGGTCAGGGACCATGGAGTTCGCATAGGAGGTTCCGTCTATATTCCTTCCGAAAATCCCAAACAATTAGAAATGCGCCTTGATCGTATTATTACAAAGGCTGCAGTGATTAAAAATCCTTATGAGCAACGTCTATTTTTACTTATACATATCTCCTATTCACAAGCATTTGCAGATGTAAACAAACGTACTGCACGCCTTAGCGCTAACATCCCTCTGACTAAAAATCATTTTGTTCCTCTATCATTTAATGATATGCAAAGAACTGATTACACTTCAGCTATGATTGCGGCTTATGAACTACAAAATGTACACCCAATCCTGGATTTATATGTATTCTCTTATATGCGCGAACTTGTGCTTTGTATGATTCAACAGTTAAAACGATAAATTATGATGAAATACGAGTACGTTATCGACAGCAACGCCGTGGTATTATCAGTCATATCATCACTTATAATTTAGTAGGAAGATCTTTGCATAAATATGTTTCTACCCAAACTTCAAAATTAATAAAAAAAGAAGATCAAACTTCTTTTATCGAAGATGTTATGGAGGATCTTAAAGAAATAGATGGGGATCGTATTGTTGGTTTTGGCATTACAAAAGACCAACTAAAGAATTGGCTTGACTTAAACCAAGCCAATCAAAGAGAAAACCCATAAAATTTTGAAAGTGCAAATCTTCTCTAGTTTAAGCTCTGTTTTTTTTGTTTTTTGTAGTATAATTGCCTTAAAAAAAGTACCTCATATGAAAAAAACAGTTGTTGTTGGCATGTCTGGAGGAGTAGACTCCTCTGTTGCAGCTTTGTTGCTTAAAGCTAAGGGCTATCAAGTCATTGGCCTGTTTATGAAAAATTGGGAAGAAAAAGATAAAAAAGGCACCTGTCTTTCAGCTTCTGACTTCGAAGATGTCCAAAAGGTCTGTGCACAGATTGATATCCCCTGCTATACAGTAAATTTTGTCAAAGAGTACCAAGAGTCTGTCTTCTCCCATTTTCTTACTGAATTAAAAAAAGGGTATACTCCAAATCCAGATATCCTCTGTAACCGTGAAATTAAATTTAAAGTTTTTCTCGATAAAGCAATGAGTCTTGGAGCTGATTACCTAGCAACCGGACATTATTGCACCATTGAAAAAGAAAACTCCTTTTATTTACATAAAGGCCAAGATTCTAATAAAGATCAGAGTTATTTTCTCTATACCCTTTCACAAAAAGTATTAGAAAAAGTCCTCTTTCCGATTGGGCATCTAACCAAACAAGAGGTGCGCTCAATCGCATTATCCCACAATCTCTTCACGGCCAGAAAAAAAGATAGCGTAGGGATCTGTTTTATCGGCAAACGCAATTTCAAAAATTTTCTTCTTCCTTATCTTGGTTATCAAAAAGGTGCATTTGAGAACACACAAGGACAAATCTTAGGTTACCATGATGGCCTTGCTTACTACACAATTGGCCAACGCAAGGGATTAAAAATTGGAGGAGCTGGCGACGCTTGGTTTGTTGTTGCTAAAGATATAAAACGCAATGTTATCGTTGTTGAGCAAGGCTTAGACCATCCTAGCCTTTATCAATCAGAACTTATTGCAACGGATTTAAGCTGGATCGCGAATTCTCCTCAAACGCCTTATCCTTGTTCTGCTAAAATCCGTTACCGACAACAAGACCAAGCTTGTGTCATTGAAAAAATCTCCGAGACAAAAGCCTTTGTACGCTTCTTAGAGCCCCAAAGAGCAATCACCCCTAGACAATCGATTGTATTCTATACCGGCAATCGCTGCCTAGGCGGTGGAGTGATTGAGCCAGAAACTGTTTAGTTTGCTTTAGTAGATGGATTACTTTAGACGGAAAAGAGCATCTTTAACAGATGCAAATATCTTGCTTTTTAGCTCTTCTAGGTCTTTTTGATTTGGGCTCTTTTCAAATAACCTCTTTTCAAAGGTATCTATTTTACCTAAACATTGGTTTATATTTCCCTGAGAAATTATTGCAAACAATTTTTCTTTAGTGTTTTTATCCATACTCTTCCATTTTTCAAGAGTTATATTATTTTCAGAACTAAGATCATAAAGCGTTTGTATGACAAACAATTGCTCTTCTTGTAATGAAATCTTCTTTTTTAACAGAATCTTTTGATTAGCCGCTTCTTGTTTAAAAAATTGAACCCCTTGATCAATGACATCTTTTAATTCTTTCCAAGAAGACAGCAATTTTTCTAATTGTTCTTCTGTAAATAAAGGGACCCTTCTTTTTTCATACATGTTCTCAATAAAGACTCCTAATATATGCTGTGGAGAGCGTATTCTATTACATCTTGTTTCCAATCTTGCAAATTCTACATTTGAAAGATTTCTTAATTTATTTTTTATACAGCCTTTTACTTTTACTGCATGATAGATATCTCCCCCTAAAAGCTCTGTTATACGCTCTTTTTCCCTAGAGTGCTTTGTAGTAGGACATATAGGACACAGTCTTCTTACGCATCGGTTTCCTTTTTCAATAAGATTCTGAGAGATGGTTAGTTTTGGGAGTCCATTAATAAATACACTGTTTAAAGAACATAAGTCTTGACGGTTGGATTTTAAAGAAGATACATCTTTATTTTCATGAATAGCAGTGTGAACTGCATTAATTAATAAAAGCATAATAAAAAATCTCACGTTAAATTATTATAAGAACTACAACAATAAAAAATATCATTTTACTATAAAAATCAACCTGTTTATTTTAATTTAAAGCACAACATGACAAGCAACTTTTCATGTTAACAATTTAAAAGTTTGACTTAAAAAATAGATGTGACTATAAGTGTTTTCTTTCAAAAATAACATAGGCTTTTATGCTCTCCTATATTAGTAATATTTTACTATCGATAGATATAGTTACGCCAAAATATAAACCTTTAGTTTATACAGCCCTTGGAGCCACAACTCTAGCTACAGGGGCTGTATTCAGTTCTTGGGAATCGATTAAAATTATTGGTTTAACGATATTAACCGGCTGCGCTTATGGAATTGCCAATGATATGATTGCTTGTCGAGATTGTATTGAATACTTCACTGTTGGGCACTTTTATGATGGCCTAAATCTAGCAAGTCGACCCGTTCAAAGCTTAAACCCAAGTCTTAATGCAATTGCCTGGGGAATGCTAGCTACCTGGCCCGTTTGTGCTCTTGCGGGAGTTATTTTATCCACAATAGCTAGAGCACCACTGCCAGGTATTACATTAAAAATAAAAGCTAAGCAGATCGCTCCCTATCTAGCTATAGCTGCTGTTTTAACACTAACTATTGCACACATAGGGAGTAGGCAAGCACAAAAAATCATGCAAGAAAATCCTTTTGCTAAGTATCATGATGTTCCTTTAGACCTTCAAGCAGGCTGGGAAGCGTGTAATATCCGAAATCTAACCGGCTATAAAGCTTTAGCCTTAGATAGTATGGTTTTAGCAATTGGCATTTTAGCTGTAAGAATCTTAAAACGCAGGGATATGGAGAGTAGTTAATATGCATATTACTCCAGAACACAAGTTTCTTTTCTATAAGGCTACTACAACTACAATTTTAGCTGCAGGATCTTTATACACCCCTTGGGAAACAACAAAAATAATCGGATCGACAATACTAACTGGAATTGGCTACGGAGTTGTTAATGAGCTGATCTCTTCTTTGGACTGTTCTAAACACTTTGACAAAAAGCATATTTCTGATTCTTCTCATTTAAGAAATCAACCTATTCAAGGCCTGCACTCTAGTCTTAATGCAGTAGTTAGTGGGATGTTTGACTATTGGAGCGTTTCTTCTATTTCTGGTATTATTTTAGCTGTAGTAGCTAGAGCTTCCTTGCCTATTCTTAAGGTAAAAATAAATGCTACACAAATCATTCCTTATTTAGTTATAGGATCTTCTATAGTGACGCTTATTGTACAAATTGGTAATCGCATCCTACGAAAATATAGTGATAATGCGATAGCCTGCAACATTCAGCACGCAGTAAGCTACGGCATCTTAGTAACTGGAAATATTGTTTTAACAACTGCTATTTTAACCACAAGAATTGGATTATTTAGACTTATTAAATAAGCCATATTTTCAATAACTAATTTATTTACAATCAAACTAATTGATTATAATTTTTTTTTTGTATATGTCTCGAATAAACTAAGGACATATACATGATATGGGCTTGGATTCTTGCCTTACTGGTTAGCGGCTGCGCATATATTCCCGATTATGACCTAGCACAAAAATCAGATCCAGTCTGTCTGGATGACACCCTTTTTTCTGTAGATAATACCTTATTTAAAGAGGGAGGTTGGCCTACTTGTAATTGGTGGGAGATGTTTGAAGATGAACAGCTCGGGCACCTCATTTTACAGAGTTTTGCCTGTAGTCCTACTCTGCAAAAAGCCTTAGCCAGACTAGAACAATCCTGCGAGCTAGCTCTGCAAAAACGTGCTAAATTGTTTCCTGAAATAGACCTAAACTACCAAGAACAATGGCAGCACTTCAGTAAAAATGGTTTTATACGCGCTATTATTCCTAATGCAAAACGAGTTCCTCCTGGTGACAACCAAATTGATTTAACCGCTAACTTTTCTTGGGAAATTGATTTTTTTGGTAAGAACAAAAATCTATTTGCAGCTGCATTAGATCTTAGCTGCGCACAGGCTGCGGAAGTAGCTCAAGCTAAGATGCTCTTGAGCGTTGCGATTGCTCAAACCTATTTTACTATACAAACCCTCATAAAACAAAGAGAAATCTTAAGAGAAAGAGTTACTATCGCTCAAGAATTTGCTCTATTACAACTACAAAGAGAAATGATAGGTGTGGATTTTATCTCTACTGTATGGGATGCAGAACAAAATCTGAAATTACTGCAAGAAGATTTGACAACGATCGATAAGGATTTAATGATTGTCATACATGCTTTAAATGTACTCATTGGTGTAGGCCCGGATGAGCAACTATTAGAGGTATGGCCTTCTGCAAATTTTCGGAGTGTATTTTCTCTGCCTTGTAATCTCGCAATTGATCTACTTGCTCGTCGCCCAGATGTAGTAGCTAGCGGATGGAGAGTAGAAGCTGCAGCCAAACAAATCGGTGCAGCAAAAGCTGATTTTTATCCTCGGGTGAACTTAATGGCATTCGCAGGCCTTGAGAGTTTACATTTCAGTAACTTATTTACTTTAAGCAGCAAAATGGGCGGATTGGAGCCTGCTATCTATTTGCCTATTTTTACAGCAGGTAGGCTTAAAGCTAGTTTAAGAGAAAAAGCGGCCGCTTTCAATGAAGCTGTCTATGATTACAATAATTTACTGTTACATGCAGCGACTGAAGTAGCCAATCAGATTATTTCTCTAAAAGCGACAGAAGAGAATTTATGTAAACAAAAAAAAGTCGTAGAGCTAGCAAATAAGCATTATCAGCTTTTTCAGTGGCGCAGTGAAATAGGTATCGAGAATGAACTAACTGTCCTACAACAAGAGGATAAACTTCTTGTTCAAGTGTATCAATTAGCTGATTTACAACAAAACCATCTACTAAGCGTTGTAAATTTATTGAAGGCTTTGGGTGGAGGATATAGAGACTATGAGTGATCCGAAACAAATCACCGATAAATCTACAGACCGCAAACGTAACCGCGCTCTTTTTTTGGTACTCATAATCGCTGCCCTTTTAGGTTGTATTTGGTTTATGTATTGGTATTTTCATGGGCGTTTTTACATTTATACCAATGATGCTTATGTAGGAGGGAACATCGTAGTAGTTACCCCCAGAATCTCAGGTACTGTAGTCTCTATCTCTGCTGATGACACGGATTATGTAGAACAGGGAAGAATCCTTGTTGAGCTAGATAGAACAGATGCATTAATCGCTTTAGAAAAAAACATCGCTAACTTAGGGCAAAGTGTACGCCAAGTAACAGCTCTTTTAGAAACAACTAAACAAATAAAAGCGCTAATTGGCGTAAAAAAAGCAATCTTTATTCAAGCCGCTCAAGATTATGAAAGAAGAGAGTACCTTGTAGATGCCTTAGCGGTTTCCCTAGAGGATTTTGAACACTCCATTGCTGCTGTAAATAGCTCTTTTGCTGATTTGATTTCTACAGAGCATTACTATCTTTCCCTTGTTGCTCAAGTAGAAAATACCACTATTGAAGAGCATCCTCTTGTAGAAGAAGCCAAACAGTTGCTTAGGCAAGCTTTTTTAACGCTGCAAAGATGTACGATATTTTCTCCTGTAGAAGGTATTATAGCAAGGCGCAGCATTCAAGTAGGAGAACAAATCAATCCTGCTCAACCCGTAATGGCCATTGTTCCACTCCATCAAATCTGGATAGATGCGAATTATAAAGAAACCCAATTAAGAAACGTACGCATTGGACAGCCAGCTAAAGTTCATTGTGATCTATATGGAAGCAGTGTGGATTTCGAAGGAATAGTTGGTGGTATTGCAGGAGGAACAGGAAGTATGTTTTCCCTATTGCCTCCTCAAAATGCTACAGGGAACTGGATAAAGATCGTACAGCGTTTGCCAGTTCGCATCTATTTACATCCTGAGCAGATAAAAAAACATCCTCTGCGTTTAGGGCTATCCATGGAAACAACAATTAACATACATCAAGAAAACCTACCTATAATTCCTGCTAAAAAACCCGCTTTACCTATGTACTCTACAGACATTTTCTATGCTCAGCAAAAGGGGATCGAAGAGCTTATTGCGGAAGTGATAGAACAAAATATTCCTCAGAGGGTTTTCGAAGATCTCTAATAGAATAGGAATACATGGAACCATTAAGCAAAATACAGCAGGTACTTGCTACTTTTACACTATCTTTAGCCAGTTTAATGATGGTATTGGATTATTCTATTGCAAATGTAAGCTTAGCTTACATTGCTGGTGACCTTGCTATTAGTACAGATGAAGGAATTTATGTAATCACCTCTTTTGCTGTGGGAAACTCTATTGCTCTACCGATTACTAATTGGCTTGCCAAAAGACTTGGCAACGTTAAATTAATGGTCTCATCCCTTTTACTATTTGTTCTATTTTCGGCAGGATGTGGCTTTGCACACAAGGTATTAGAGTTAATTATTTTCCGCTTTCTACAAGGTTTTGTAGCAGGCCCTTTGATTCCTCTTAGTCAAACATTGCTTTTAGGTATTCACCCTCCCCATAAGAAACAAATGGCCCTTGCTTTATGGGGAACGGTTGTCATTGTGGGTCCGATTATCGGACCTATTGTTGGAGGATGGATTACTTATAATTATTCATGGCCTTGGATTTTTTATATTAATATTCCAATTGGCCTTTTTAGTGCCTGCGTCATTTGGACGGTTTTACGCAAAAGAGAGAGCAGAGTAGAAAAGCCCACTTTAGATTGGGTAGGTTTACTTTTACTAGCAATAGGTGTGATTTGTCTGCAAATTTTGATTGATAAAGGGGAAGAGTGGGATTGGTTTGGCTCATATCTTGTGCGAGGATTAGCCATTTCAGCAGCTCTTTCTTTTATTCTACTTGGCATATGGAGCTTTTTTCATAAATCTCCCTTAATTGATCTTACACTATTTAAAATTCGCTCCTATACTACTTCGATTATAGCACTGTTTCTTGCTTTTTCTAGCTATTTTGGATCTGTGGTTTTAATCCCTCTGTGGCTACAAAAAAATATGGGCTATACAGCAGAATGGGCAGGTTTTGCTTTAGCTCCTGTTGGATTAGCTCCTGTTGTATTTTCTCGATGGATTCCTAAACTTTTAGAGAAATTCGGTACCCTTGTCTTATTTTCTATTTCTTTTTCCTTTTTTGCGTTCTCTTGTTTTTTTACTAGTAATTTCAATACAGACATCTCTATTAATATGGTCTATCTTACACGTTTTATTTTTGGTTTTGGGGTCTTGTTTTTTACGGTTCCTTTATTTAGTCTCAGTTTACAAGATATCCCATCCGATAAATTAAACAGCTCCACTGGCTTCTTTAACTTTATACGTGCGATGGTAAGCGGTATTGGCACATCTATTTTTACCACTCTTTGGATTAGAAGAAGTGCCTACCATCACTCGATTCTAGTAGAATCTATTACACCTTTTTCTAGAGAAACCCATCGATTTCTAACCGATCTTTCAAAGATCCAATTAGATGGGGCTCAAAAACTAGCATTTTTGAATGAGACCATTAATACACAAGCTGCAGTTCTTGGTTTAAACGACTGTTTTTTTCTCATGGGATGGATTTTTTTAAGCTTAATTCTTCTAGTATTTCTAGGAAGAAGTAAAAAGTCCTCACCAATTGTGGTAAGGACTAATCATGAATAACCTTATTTCTTAACTGGCTGACGGACCTTACTATTTTTTATACCATAAGCAAAATAAATAACACATCCTATCACCATCCAAATAAACATTTGCCACCAGCTAACAGCTGGGAAAGCTAACATCTGAATAATACAACATAAAGTACCTGCTAGAGGAATCCAAGGTACAAAAGGAGTTTTAAATGGACGGTGCAATAAAGGCTGTTTATAACGCAGAATCAAAATACCAAAGCAAACAATAGCAAAGGCTAAAAGGGCACCCATTGAAGTCAATTGGCCTAAAATACCAACTGGAAAAACCCCTGCTAATACCATAGCAGCAAGAGTAACTACAATAGAGGTAAAAAACGGGGTATGGAATCTCTTACTAATCTGGCTAAAAGACTTGGGCAGTAATCCATCATTTGCCATTGTATAAAAAATACGAGATTGCCCTAAGATCATGACTAACACAACAGAGGTTAAACCTGCTAAAATAGCAAATTTAAGAACTAAACGCAACCAAATAAATTTAGGACCTAAAGCATTTACAGCTACTGCAATCGGATCTGGTACATCTAGCATGGTGTATGGCACGATGCCAAGTAGAATAATTCCAATAACAATATATGCAAGGGTAGATATGCCAAGAGATCCTAACATTCCTATGGGCAGATCCTTTTGCGGATTGCGCGCTTCCTGTGCTAGGGTAGATAGAGCATCAAAACCGATAAAAGCAAAGAAGACAACGCCGGCTCCACGCAAAACACCACTAAATCCGTATGCTCCGAATTCCCCCGTATTTTCTGGAATGAACGGTATTAAATTATCTAAATTGATAAAAGCAATCCCACAGCCAATAAATAGCAGGATCACTCCCATTTTGATAATTACCATTAAGTTATTGAAACCAGCAGCCGCTTTAATTCCAATGGAAACCAAAGTACCCATGATAGCAATAATGAACATAGCGGGAAGATTCATAATAGCACCTGTTGTTTCCCATCCTATTCCTATTTCATAACTCAATGGAGAACCGGCTAAAAAAGAGGGTAATTGTATTCCAAAATCTTGCATTAAGCTCACAAAATATCCAGACCATCCCACAGAAACGGTTGCTGCAGAAAATAAGTATTCCATGGTTAAGCCCCAACCAATGATCCAGGCGGTTAATTCGCCCATGGTGACATACGCATAAGTGTAAGCACTTCCTGCAATGGGAATTAAAGAAGCAAACTCGGCGTAGCAAAGAGCTGCAAAAATACAAATCATTGCTGCTAAACAGAAGGAAATAAGAATTCCAGGACCTGCGTATTGAGCTGCTGCCTGTCCTGTTAATACAAAAATTCCAGCACCTATAATGGCTCCCACCCCCATTGCTGTTAAATTAACCGGTCCCAAAGAGCGCGTAAGACCACGACTGGATTGTGAGGCTTGGCTTAGTAAATCTTTTAAAGATTTCTTGATAAATAATTGCTTAGACATAGAAAAGGATGTCCATTTTTATTTTTTAGTGGTTTACAAGTTCAAGATACCCTAGCAAGGGTAAGATAAGTTGGTTTTTATGAATAGAAAAATAAAAATAGCTATCCTATAGAACGGATCTGTCCTTCCCAATTTCGAACAAAATCTAACAAAGCAGCTTTATCAGAACGGTCTAATAACAGTTGAAATGCTTCTTTGTGACTGCTTAAATGTGCTAGTTTTGCTAGGAGTTGAAGATGTGCTTTATCACTTCCAGCAAATAAAAAAAATAGCGTGTGCACCGGTTTAGAATCTAAAGCTCCATATTCCAATGGTGTTTCAGGATACACAATAAACACCATATCAAATGATCCTTTCGCCATTGCTTCTCTTGCATGTGGAACAGCAAGGCCATTTCCTAAAGCTGTTGGACTTAAGTCTTCGCGATTGATTAAAAGCTCTGCTAGTATCTCGGCATCCACATTGAGTTTTGGAGCTACAATTTTAGTTACAGCAGAAATGATCTCTTCTTTCTTATTCCCTTTAATATTAGATAAGATATCTCCTTGGTGAAGAGCGCGGTATAAGCAAAACTGTACCATTCCTCTACTGACTGGACTCTCTATTTGTGTTTGCTGTTTTTGGTTGGTTAGAGGATAGATTTGTTGATCGCAAGAAGCGGTTTCTTGAAGCTGTTTTAAATCAAACTGTAACATCCAATTTTCAATTTCGATCAAACCAAACCGATGTTCTCCATTAATACAATAAGAAGGGATTTTGTTATGAAGCAATAGTCTATGAATAGCGGCTTCTGAAATATTGAACAACTTAGCAACATCTTTAATTGTAAGATCCATGATTTTCCCTTTAACATCCGTTAAACATTTCGATTACTTCTTTAGCACAATGGCATTTAAGCAACTTTTTGCGCCTTTCCTTATTTTTTATCGCCATTGTCAAATGAGACAAAATGCGTAAATATTCTGTTTGTCGATTATCTGGACCTCCAATCATAAAAATGAGTTGGACTGCCACACCATCAAGAGCGTTCCATTCTAATCCTTGCTGCACTTGAATGCCAATTGCGATAAAAAAATCCTTATAACTGTGCAATTTTGCATGAGGAACTGCAACCCCAAGACCAATTGCAGTGGGAACAATCTTTTCTCTGTCTAAAATCGCCTCATAAAATTGGTCGGCATTTTGCAGCCTTTTTTTTTCTTTTAGTAGCTTAACTAAACGAGCTAAGGCATCGTCACGATTATCAGCTTGCATAAATAAAACAAGATCTTCATCCAAATAATCAGAAATTGCCAAGGTGCTATCTCGTTTAAAAAGCTTTCTTAAATCACTAAATCCTAATGAGATTTGATGATTAATGCGTGCCAGTATGGCCAAATCCACTCTCTCCTCTTTTAGTTATGGCTAAATCACTTTTCCTAGTGAATACAGCTTGCATAACAGGTGCAAAAATCATTTGCGCAATACGCATACCAGGAGTAATCACAAAATCTGATTTACCATGATTTATGAGAATAATCTTAATTTCCCCTCGATAATCAGAGTCAATTGTACCAGGAGAATTTAGTACTGTAATTTGCTGTTTTAAGGCGAGACCGCTTCGAGGGCGAATCTGCACTTCATAACCATCTGGAATTTCTAAATAAATTCCTGTGGGAATAAGAATAGAGGATCCAGGCTTCAATACCATTTCTTCTGTTATATACGCTTTTACATCTGCTCCTGCTGCTTGCTCAGAAGCATACTCCGGAATACATTTTTCTTCTTCTAAATCAATTCCTACTTCCAATCGCTCAGACATGTACTTTCCTTTGAATTTAACGTTTTAATTCTTGTCCTGCAATAGCACTTAGTTCTAACAGATCTTGTAGTTTTTGAGGGATTTTTTTTAAAGGCTTTTCTAACAAAGGAGATTTTGGTTTTTTCTGATGTGTTAAAAACGTTAAGAGATCGCTTAAAGTTTGTTTTAGCTGATGACGAGGCACAATACAATCAATCATCCCTTTTTCTAAAAGAAACTCTGAACATTGTGCATTTGGAGGAAGTTTTTTTCTCATGGTTTGTTCTACTACTCGAGGGCCTGCAAAACCAATTAAAGCATCTGGTTCTGCAATAATAATATCTCCCAAAGAAGCAAAGGAAGCTGTAACACCGCCTAGTGTAGGGTTTGTCATTACAGAAATAAAAGCAAGCCCCTCTTCGTGCAGCTTTGCTAAAGCAGCAGACGTTTTTGCCATTTGCATTAAAGAAAGTGCTGATTCTTGCATTCTAGCTCCTCCAGAAGCAGAGACAATGACTACTGGCAATTCATGATCTAAGGCGTATTCAATCAATAAGGTAAGTCTCTCTCCCACTACTGATCCCATAGACCCTACCATAAACGTAAAATCAAGCACTCCTAAAGCAACTGGTATCTCGCATATTACAGCTCTTCCTACAATCACTGCTTCATCACGACAAGAGGTCTTAGCTGCTTTCAAAAGTCTATTCGCATAAGATTCTGTATCTATAAAATTTAAAGGATCCATTGGCTTAAGACTTGTAAAAAGCTCTTCAAAACTATCCTGATCGGACAGAAGCTTAATCCTTTGAGAACCCGATAAACGATAATGGTAATTGCATTTCGGACAACAAGAGAGATTCTCTTGTAGTTCATTTGCATGGATGATTTCATGACAGTGCGTGCATTTAATCCATCCACTATAACCATCTTTTTTAACTGTTTGAACTTTAATCTTTGGTTTATTCTTTGAAAAAAGGCCCATAAATAAAACCATTTTAATTTATAAAAAGAAAGTAATTATATATTTAAAGCCATTCTTAAAGCAACAACCAAAATCAAAAACCTTCTATTTAAATTTATTTTTTTGCAGAAAGAAACCTCTCTTCTACATTTTCCCAATTGACAATTTTAAAAATATTTTTTACATATTCAGCTCTAACATTCTTATAATCTATATAATAGGCATGTTCCCAAACATCAATTCCTAGCAAAGGCACTAGCTTCTTTATACAAAGAGGGTCTTGGTTAGCACATGTGGTAATCATGATCTTTTTCTCTTCCCGATTATAGCCCAGCCAGCCCCAGCCAGAACCTTGGATAGCAACGGTTATAGAGCTAAATTGTTCTATTAGATACTCTAACGAACCAAATTGTTCTATAATAGCCTCTAAAAGCTCTCTTTTTGGCATTTCTCCTCCTCCTTTGCCTATAGGAGCTAAGCTAGTCCAAAACAGACTATGGTTAAGATGGCCACCGCCATTGAATTTAATGGCTTGCTGCAGTTCAATCATTGTAGCTAAATCCTGCTTTTTTTCTGCTTCTACATATTTCTCTAAAGCAGCATTTAAATTAGTTACATATCCAGCGTGGTGCTTAGAATAATGCAATTTCATAATCTCTGCAGAAATGACCGGTTCTAGAGCTGAAAAATCATAAGGAAGATTAGGTAATGTGTAAGGTGCAGACATGAAAATAAACTCCGCTATTGTTTAAGATAAATGATGTGATTCTGAATATAAACCGCTTACTAATATTTTGCAAAAGCCTATAGTATAACACGACATTTTTTTAGTAATTCATTTATGCAAAATAAGATAAAAAACTTGATTTCAGAGTTTGGCATTCGATTGCACCCTTTCAATTCCGGGCTTAACGTAGAAAAGAGATTTCTTTAAAATAAGGATTTTTGCATAAGTCCAGATCATTTAAAACCAATTTTAATTTTGCTTAAACTTCTATCTTTAAAGAACTGATCTTTAGCGCTTACCTCTATCCAAGTCTTGGTGTCTCTGATATTAGATCTTGGACAAGAAGTTGTTTTATTATTGCTTTATCATTTGAAATTACGCCGGTATGCTTGACTGTTTGCTTTTTTTATTTGCAGGCATTCTCTGTTTAGGTTGACAAATTTTCTTAAAAAAAATTAAAAATTTTCTAACATCTACACATAACCTAAGAGATCCCTTATGTCAAGTTCCTATTTATTCACTTCGGAATCTGTTTCTGAAGGACATCCTGACAAAGTAGCAGATCAGATTTCCGACACCATCTTAGATCTTGCCTTGGCTCAAGATCCTAAAGCAAGAGTGGCTTGTGAAACTTTAGTGAAAACATCTATGATAGTTGTTGCAGGGGAAATTAGCGCACAGGCACAAATAAACTGGGAAAGGGCCATTCGGGGTTTACTCTTAGACATAGGCTATGACAACATAAGCTCAGGTCTTGATGCAAACTCTTGCTCCATTATCAATGCGATTAGCCAACAGTCTAGCGATATTGCTATCGGTGTAGATCGGGTAGAAGATGACCAGGGAGCTGGGGATCAAGGGCTGATGTTTGGTTATGCTACCAATGAAACAGATGTGCTGATGCCAGCACCGATTACCTATGCTCATCGCTTAATGCAGCGTCAAGCTCTCTTGCGTAAATCTGGTAAATTACCTTGGCTACAACCAGATGCAAAAAGTCAGGTGACTTTTTGTTATATCGATAAGAAACCAGCTTACGTAGATACCATTGTTTTATCTACACAACACAAAGAAGAGATTGCTTATTCCGGTTTGAAAGAAGCTGTCATTGAAGAAATTATTAAACCAGTAATTCCAGCTAAGTGGATCACAAAAGACACACGGTATCTCATCAACCCTACAGGCCGTTTTGTCATCGGAGGACCTCAAGCAGATTGTGGGTTAACAGGCCGTAAAATTATTGTGGATTCTTATGGTGGTGCAGCGCGTCATGGAGGAGGAGCCTTTTCTGGCAAAGATCCTTCCAAGGTAGATCGTTGTGCAGCTTATATGGGAAGATATGTTGCTAAAAATATTGTAGCAGCAGGGTTTGCCGATCGTTGCGAGATTCAAATTTCTTATGCTATTGGCATAGCAAAACCAACTTCTGTTTTTGTGGAAACATTTGGCACTAATCACATCGATGTGAAAAAGATTATGCAACTTATTTTGCAACATTTTGATTTAAGGCCCCATGCTATTATCCAGCAACTTAATTTACTGCAATCGATCTATGCAAAAACCGCCGCATATGGACATTTTGGAAGAGAGGACATTATTTTCCCTTGGGAAAATACCGATAAAACAGAGGAGTTGCTAGCTAGCTTTAAACCCAAACCTTTAGAAACAGCAACGCCTTAAATTATCTCAGATAATGCCTTTTGCGTAATAGGCCCTATGGTTACGAGCTTTTTATCTAAGGGAATAGCAGAAAAAATCTCTAAAAAAAATTTGACAGTTGAGGGACTTGTGAAAACAATTTCATCTATGTCTCCTAGATCGGGAAGAGGTGGATTCTTTTGGATAACCGTATCATAAATAAAACAATCCTGAAACAGGATATGATTTTTTTTAAAAAAACCGATGATTACATTTCTAGAAAGGCTAGAACGAGGGAAAAAAAAATGGGTTTTTTCTAAAGACTGTGTACACAAAAAAGCAACTACTCCCTCTTGCGTCTCTTCTTCTGCAACAAAAGAACAATGAGCGTATTTTTTTATATAACTAGCAGTAACTTGGCCAATAGCAATGATGATAATCGGCTCTAAAAGATTTTTAGATATACCAAGGTCATTTAACTGCTGAAAAAAAACCCGAACGGTATTTTTACTAGTAAACAGAAGATGTGTGTAGCTTGCTAACTTGTTATAAGCCGCTTGTATATAGGAGTCCATTCTGGGTACAATTTGAATCACGGGGTAGTGAATGATTTGGGCCCCCTTCGCTTTATAATACGAAGGATCTGTTCCCAGATAGAGAACCTTCTTCACAAATAACTATTGGTGAGATCTAGTTCTTGAAAAGTATTTATTGCAGAAAAAACCTGCAACATCTCTTGATCGTCTTGTCTAGCAACAACGGCTAATTTACCTTGTAGAATAGCTACTTCTGTTGATAAAAAAAACCGATTTAGATGGGTTAAACCTAAACGAATCAATGCAGCTTCTGCCACAACCAGTCCTTGAACTTCTCCTTGGTAGAGATAAGCCAAACGAGCTTCAATGACTCCTCGAATATCTACACAAATCAGATCTTGTCTTAAGCTTTTAATCGCTTTTTCACGACGCAGAGAAGAGGTAGCAATACGTGCTTTTTTTGGCAAGGTATCTATGGTTTGATGAGGAGATAAAACCAAAACATCTCTTGCATCTACCCCTTTTGTGATAGCAACTATTTTTAATCCTTGTTCTAAAGGGTCTGGTAAATCTTTAGCTGAGTGAATTCCTATCCTGCAAGCTCCAGACAACACCAACTGATCTACTTCTTTGGTAAAAAAGTCGGTTTTACTCAAAAACTTCAAAGAAAGATCTAATCGGTCATCTCCTGTTGTCCGAATCCAAGTGGGCACAAAACTACGATTTGCATGAAACATTTGTAGCTCTTGATGTACTTCTCTTACTTGAGCGCGCGATAAGCAAGAATCTCGCGCCGCTACTAAGATTTGATCACATAAGTGCATGAATAGCGTCCTCCACAATTTCTACTTCAATGAGCTGAATCTTATCTGACAAACCAGAAGAAATACCTTTTACATTGCGTTTAGGAACAATACATTTCTCAAATCCCATATGAATGACTTCTCGAATTCTATTTTCAATCCGAGAAACTCCGCGTACTTCACCGCCTAGTCCCACTTCACCAACAATGGCGGTTGAAGGATCGATACAACGGTTACAAAAAGAAGAAGCAATAGCTAGAATAACCCCTAAATCAATGGCTGGTTCAAAAATCTTTAAACCCCCTGCAACACATACAAATATATCACAATTATAGAGCCGGTAATCCATTTTCTTCTCTAACACTGCGAGTAGCAGGCTTAATCGATTAGGGTCTAATCCTGTTGATTTGCGCGTTGAGGTAGAAAAAGAAGAAGGTGCAACCAAGGCTTGTACTTCCACTAATAATGAGCGACTCCCTTCTAATGCAGGAATAATCACAGAACCCGGTAGCTCTTTTGTGCGCTCTTCCATAAATAATAAAGAAGGGTTATGCACTTCGGTAAGTCCTGTGGTATTCATCTGAAATAAAGCAATCTCATCTGTAGGACCAAACCGATTTTTCACAGAGCGAAGCATCCGGTATCCCTGTTGCTTTTCTCCTTCAAAATCCAATACCGTATCCACAATATGCTCTAGCACTTTAGGACCTGCAATTTCTCCTGATTTTGTCACGTGACCTATGAGAAAAGTTGCAATTTTTAATCCTTTTGCTAGGTGCATAAATTCCATGGCTAATTCTCGTACTTGACTAACAGACCCGGGAGTGGAAGGAATTTCGCTTTTATATACAATCTGTATCGAGTCAACAATCATTATATCAGGTTTTACATGCTCAATCTGTAGTTTAATATGAGAAAAAAGAGTTTCGCTTAATAGGAATAGATGTTCATCTTGCACTTTGAGCCTTAAAGCTCTTAATGAAGTTTGTTCAATGGACTCCTCGCCACAAATATAAAGAACAGTTAATCCCTGCTCAGCTAGTTTTTGCGCAAGTTGCAACATGAGAGTGGACTTACCAATTCCAGGATCGCCTCCAATGAGTGTTAAAGAGCCAGGGACAATGCCTCCTCCTAATAAACGATCGAACTCAGTCAGCTTTGTTGAGATGCGCATGGATTCTTCGAGTTTGATCTCTTTAATCCGTAAAGGTTGCGATTTGCTATGTGCAAACCGCTCTGATGTATCAACGACTTGCACTTGCTTCTCAAAAGTATTCCACTTTTGACAAGCTGAGCAGCTTCCCGTCCATTTAGCTTGAGTAAGCCCACATTCAGTGCAGCACCAAATTGATCGTTGTTTAATCGTCATGGTTGATTCCTAACTTATCCAGCGCATTTTCAGCTGCTGCTTGTTCTGCCTGTTTTTTTGAAGGACCTGTTCCCTCACCTATTTCTTGATCTTCAATACAAGCAATCACTTGAAATATTTTGCTATGATCGGGTCCTGATTCTTTTAATACTTTATAAATAGGCGGCTTTTGGTGTTTTTTTTGTGCGTAATCTTGTAGTTCTGCTTTCCAATTTCTCAAAGGCTTATAAATAACTTCTTTAACGTTTTCTTCAAAATGATGTAAAAAAAACTGACGAGTGGTTTCTAACCCCCCATCTTTATAAATAGCACCCATGAGCGCTTCAAATAAATCCGCTATAATTTTTTCCCGCCCGCGCCCATCATTCATCCTTTCACCTTTACCTAACAAAATAAACTCTACGACATTTAGCTTAATCACAAGCTGAGCGCAGCTACTTGCTTCTACAATATAAGAGCGTAAATTAGAAAGATGGCCCTCTGGCTCTGTTGGCAAATGTTCATATACATAATCAGAAATAATTAATTCTAAAACCGAGTCTCCTAAAAATTCTAATCGTTCATTATGCTGGTCAACAACCGCTCGATATTCATTAAAAAATGATCGATGCACAAAAGCTAAAGCAAGGATTTTTTTGTTTTTAAATCGATAATGTAAACGTTCTTCAATCTCCGGTATTTTCTCAAGTAATGTTTCAAATGGATTCATCTCCATGATATGCTCCACGCTTAACTTCTCTCTCTCTTTACTTTTTAATTAAGTCCAGACATACTGTATCATCTTAGAGGTTTTCATGGTTGAGATTAATTCTTGTTTTCAGCATCTAAAACGTACATACATTTTTTCATTGATTGAAGAAAAAATAGACACGTTGTGTAAAAAAATTTCTCCTAATCAAATAATTAATTTAAGCATAGGAGATATAGCATTACCTGTAATCCCTTCTGCAGTACAAGCGATGAGTCAAGCTGTATTAGAGATGGGAACCTCCTCAGGTCTAAAAGGATATGGGCCTAGCAATGGCTATTTATTCTTACGAGAAGCCATCGCCAATACACATTTTACTACCCTGCAAATTACCCCTGATGAGATTTTTATTTCAGATGGCATCAATACCGATATTACGAATATTTTAGATGTATTTTCTCCCTCCTGTAGCGTAGGAGTCCCTGATCCTACTTATCCCGCCTATCTTGATGCGACAATTCTTTCAGGTCGCACCAAAATCATGACGCTGCCTTGTTTAGAAGCTAATCAGTTTCATCCATATCCCCCATCTAAAGCCTGTGATCTCATCTATTTATGCTCTCCTAACAACCCGACAGGTGTTGCTATGAGTAGAGACCTTCTAACTACTTGGATAAATTATGCCTTGAAACACAAAGCTGTTATCCTCTTTGATCATGCTTATGAAGCATTTATTAGCTCAGTAGATGTTCCCCATTCTATTTTTGAAATTCCAGGTGCTAAAGAATGTGCGATTGAGTTTCGCAGCTTTTCTAAATCCGCTGGATTTACAGGTCTGCGTTGCTCCTATACAGTCCTTCCTAAAGCTCTTAGAGCGCACTATGAAGATCAGGAAGTCTCTTTACATGCTTTATGGCATCGAAGACAGACTGCCAAATCCAACGGGGTTGCCTATCCTATTCAAAAAGGAGCTTTAGCTACTCTGCAGCCACAAGGTCAGAGTGAAATAAAAGCTCAAATACACAGCTATCTTGCTCAAGCCAAAGCATTAAAACAGGGTTTAATCAAATCAGGACTTGATTGCTACGGAGGGATGGATAGCCCTTATATTTGGGTAAAAACCCCCAAAAAGAAGACCTCCTGGGAATTTTTCGATGAACTTTTGATTAAGTGCCATGTAATTAGCATTCCAGGTGTAGGCTTTGGAAAATACGGAGAAGGATTTGTTCGCTTTTCTGCCTTTACTACCCCTGACAAAATAGATTTAGCTCTTCAACGAATCAACCAATTATAGACTCATGCGCCTTGTGTTAACAGATGACCAAAAAGAATTTTTCCAAAAAAATCGTTTTATTGAAATTGAAGGGTTATTGCCGCTAGAAAAAATTGCTCAAATAGAAAAACTCTCCGATCTAACCCTAGTTAAAAGAACGGGTTCAGAAAACTCTTTCCTACAAGGTTATGATTTATGGCGTGATAACAAAGAGCTCAAAGAAATCCTATATAAACGCTCTTTAATTAAGATTATTGCTGAACTTTTTAATACCTTTCCCTTAAGAATCGCTTTTGATCAATACATAAAAGCTACCTCCCCATCTCCCATTCAAACCACTTGGGCATTAGAGGAACTCTCTTGCATTAAACCGTTAGCTGGAAGCATGTGGATTCCCCTATCTTTTTCCAAACCATTAAAATCTCATTTTCCTTTTCCCCAAAAAGGAAATATTTTACTTCTAGCTCCAGATTATCCCATTCCATGGCCTTCACTTTTTGGATTAGAAGGTCTAAAACTCCTTATTGTAAGCTTTGCTCCTGAAAAAGCACTCTACCAACAAGAGATAAGAGACCCTCACCAACACGTGCTCAAAAAATGGGGCTACGTATTTGGTGATAGTCTCAGTAATCAACATCACCCTCTCCTCATTATACACCGCGATAGTTGTTAAACTATCCGTTGATTTACTCTTCCTCCTATTAAAGGAATGGAATGTAACACTTTTGGCTGAAAAGCTAGCTTGGCAGCTATCTGTGCGCGCTCTTGGGGGTTTGAGCGATTATATTGATCTACAACTTCTATTTCTCTCTGCTTTAATACATTTGCTTTGTTTACAGCTTGGGCCAAATTACGAATCTCTTGACGAATTTCTTGAACCAACCCTTTATAGTTCATTCCATCAGATTGTTCTAATTCTTTAGCCAAACTATCCCAATGAGTGAGTTGTTCGTTCATACCCTTTTCAAAATCTTGCTGTTTATGAGTTAGCTCTTGAACATGACCTGCATGCGCAACAAGCCGGATTTCCTGCTTATGGAGATTTTCTAAAGTATCACCAAGAGAGGTAAATCTATTCTGATACTCCTCGATTGCTTTTAGAGAATTTCCTATTCGAACTAAACGCCTTTCTTGCTCACTGAGTCTTGTATCCATCTTTGGCACTAAACCATCGACTTTACTACCACACATCTTCAAGGCCTGGTACTTGATCTTTACTTGTTGTGAAAGATGCTCTAATTTTTGCAGCGTACCATTCATGCTGCTCAAGCTATTTGTTAGTGTTTCAATTTGAATATCTTGTTTAGCATTATAATAAGCACCCAGCAAAGCTCCCCCTAAAAGCAAAGCTCTAGGAACAGGAGAAATTCCTCCGCTTGCCGCTGCTGCGGCTGCTAACATAGCCCCAGTTGCAGGAGATATATGCTTACCAAGATTAACTATCCCTGAAAGTGCTTGATAACCAGTAGAAATGATGCTCATGCGCTCCTTATCCTGTTCTGCTATTTTTTAATCGAACATCTCTTGCAATTTTTTCTAATTCTGTGAGAGGTTGTTCGTTTGATAGAGATAGCTTTATGTCTTGCAAACAAGTAAGATCGTTTTTCAATTGTTGTAGTTTTTTATTGTGTTCTTTAAGGTCTGGTTCTATATGAAGTAAATTCTTATTCAGCTGATCTAACTTTCTAATCATTTTATCTATTTGCCTTTCCAATTTTTTAATTTCTTTATCGGAAGAAGATAGATTTTGAAGTTTTGTTAATGCTTCATTTAAAGAATGGGTTAAATTCTGTACCTTATTCAAATCCTTTTCAAATTCTTTTTTTTGCTTTTTAGTGTGTTCTATCTTTTGCTCTGCTTCTTCTAGTCCTTGATTACCTTGGTTTAGTTTTCTTTCTAGATTTCCTGCTTGATTTTTTAAATTCTCTAGTTTTTCTACAAGAGATGCAGCGATAGGACCTTGCTCTTTAAGTTGCAGTTCTAGATTTCCTGCCCCCTGCTTAATCAAATGAGCTGCTATCAACACTTTTTGAGCTGCTCTGTTAACTTTTATGGAACCTAATACGCATCCGCCTCCGGTAACGCCTGCAGTTCCAAGAACACCTAATACAAAGGGAGCAGCAATAGGAATAGCAAGTCCACCTGTAGCAATTCCGACTAATGTAAAACCTGCTAGCAAAGATGCTCCTCCTAATACCATACCGGCTACCGCTGCTGTTTTTTTTACAATGTATGCTAGTGAATGTTTGTTTACTTTTTGATTAAAACTTTGCGAATCATGTGGGATTAGAGAAGTTGATGAACTATGCAACGCTTGTATTGACATAAACCATCCTTATATTGTGTGTAATTACTCACCTTACGCTTAAAAGGCCAGCATATTAATACATAGATTTAAAAAACTAGAAGCTTAAGGTGAGTTAGTTATTAAATAATTGTTTCTAATTGGGCTATTCTGAATTAACTTTTTTCTTAATTTTTTGAAAAAGTTTACTCTCTTGCACACCTGCAAATAACCCCCCAAGCACTGATTTTTTCTGCGGGCTAACATCAGGACTAGTATTACCTTTCTCTTCTATTACAGGATGAGAATTTTCATGTAATGATGAACGTCTGGAACGAATACCATCTTCTAATAAGTCATCTTTTTGTGAAGCATTCTGTGTAAAACTAACGTCAGATCTTATACTCGATGACCTGTCCAAATCTCCTAGAGCAGTAGGCTCTTGAAATGATGAGGATTGTGCTTTTGCAGAGAATCTACTAGATGATACTCTGTTTAGATCGTTTGAAGTAGGCATTGGCGGAGGAGGAGGTGGCGGCGCAGGTCGTGTCGGAGAATTACTAGAAGAGGCTGTTTTATGGTCTTTTAAAGCAGTTTGGTTTGAGAAGAAATAGCTCTTTAAGCTATCTAAATCACAACGGCCAAAGGATCCTACATATATACATGTGGATAATATTGATTGAGCAACTTTATTGATAGATTGGATAATATATTTCCCTCCATCAGTAATTTTATGAAAAACTCTCCCATGTAAAGAGGCGCTCTTTTGAGGATCTTGCGTAAAATTTACACTGTTAACCTCTTGAGGATTCTGAACTGAAGTAGTACCACTCATAAATTTATGCCTTACGTAAGGTATTTTAGCTAACTTTTTCTATGCAAATAAAAATATTACTATTTTAGTATTTCTGAGGTTGAAACTTCTCTTGAGAGTTTAAGAAGGATTCCAGAAAGCAATAACTCCTCTGAACTTTCTTTGTAACCAAAAAACCTTTCTTCTCTTGGAGCATTTTTTCAAACGAGTTTTAAAATAGATGATCGGATTATTTGTTTTCTTTTTTCGATTAGGAATAAATGAACTGATTTTTTTAATAAATATACTTAATCTTGTCATGTTTTATTTACCGTTGTTAGTTGCAGATTTTTCCATTTCAGCAAGCCTTTCTTTAGGAGTCTTTTGACAAGTAGAAAGCTTAACTGTATCTACCATACTTGGATAAAGTGACGAATATGGAGAACTAGGATCGTGTGGTAAACGAAACCTTCTAAAAGTAGCAGAATCTATAGACATCTTACTCTCATGCCTTTTAAGATTGGATTTGGCTTCTCCTAAAGTATTAGCAAACGCACTCACATTTGTTTTTTCTAGATCATCCTCTTGAGAAGAGCTATTCGATCTATTCTTGTCTTCGAAAGAACCCTCAACAAGAAAATAATCTTTTAGATCATCTAGCTTATAACGCCCTAATGTCCCTATAGATATGCAACTAGACAATATGGACTGTGCTACAGAGTTTATAGAAGAGACAACGCAATTTGTGGCTTCATAAACCTTAGTAACAACTTTTCCTGTCCAAGAGCTGCTTTCTTGTAAGGGAGACCCTAAATCCTTAGGGTAATGATCGGAAATGCTTGGAATACTCATATATCCTCTATTTCTAACTGTTTAAAGAAGATACTGTTTCTTAAAGACTTTTTGTATAAATAGAATACAAAGACTTTGCCCTGTTTGACAACAAATTTGATGGATTTATACTTGCGCTTTTTACAACTACGTTAAGAACTAAAATTGCATGGATTCCTTTTTTTAAGAGGAACATATTTTCTAAAAATTTAACTCTTAGGGTTGATAAAACAGCGTTTTTTTTCATTATGAAATTCCAATATAAAATAACATTAGTTTATTATTAGATTAGAATAATATAACATATTAACACTGCTTTATAATTTATATTATGATTTTAAATATAATTAAAATCAACAATTTTTATTTTAATAAAGAAACCCCTTTGAAAAAAATTGTACATGCTTCCTCTTGCTCTTCTTTCATCTGGATTTTTTATGTGTTAGTTTTTTCTTGAATTTTATACCTCGATACGCGAAAAATTTTTTTATAGTAAAAAAAATAAATGTAAGCAGAGGTTTATGAAAAGTAATCCATTAGTTATGCAAGAGAATGTATTCCAAGAAGACGCATTGCTTCCCTTAAGCCCAACCCATGTGATTTGGCAAGGGAAAAAAATGCTCGATTTTTCTTCTCAAGATTTTTTAGGATTATCCAATCATCCAGATCTTAAAAAACACACGATTAAATATTTATTACATTATGGCAACGGGGTCTGTCATCCGGAGATCCCAGGGAGTTTTATCGAATGTCAAAAAACACTGGAGACAAAAATTGCAGAATTGATCAACATGCCTTATTTGTATTTTTTTTCTAATCGTTATTTGGCATTATGGCATCTACTCTCTTCATTGAGCTCCGACGTTCTGCTGCTGCTTGCTGATGATCTAGATCCGGGTTTAAGTAGAATTCTTTACAGTTTTCCTTTGAAAATTCTTACCTATAATCAGGGATCTCTAGCTACTTTAGAAGCCATTTTGAAAAAAGAGGGACAATCTATCTGCTCTGTTAAAATGATCTTTTGTGAATCTATTAGCAGCGGCAGTGGGGTTTTAACCGACTTAAATTATATTACCTCCTTATCTCAAGCATACAATGCTCTGTTGGTTGTTGATGATTCGTTAGCTTTTGGTGTTAAAGGCGATAGAGGCTTAGGTCTTGCAGCTAAACGAGAGGATATCGATTTAATTTTATGTTCTCTAAGCAATTCTGCAAGCGCAGATGCAGCTTTTCTTGGCTGTTCTTCTTGGATTAAAAACCTGATTAAAAAAAATGTTTTTTATCGAGAATCCCGCATAACCTATGCTTCTTTAGGAGCCATAGAAATGGCTTTGGATCTTATCCCTTCTTTAGAGGGGGAAAGATATCAATTAGAACAGAGATGCCATTGGATAAAAAAACAATTGCAAGGATATGAACTCTGTTCCTCCACGCATGTAATCTGCCTACATTTTTCTCAAGAAGAGGAACGTTGGTTTTTTTGGGAAAGCCTCTTGCAAAGAGGCATTCTCACTCAGTTGGTCTCCCACCAAAAGCGATCTTATACTCTACGAATTTTTATTAATATTCATCACACTCCTGATGATTTAAGAATGTTAGTAGAAGAGATCAGAGATTTAAAAAGTGGTTAGACAATTTTTGTACCAATTTTGTACTGTTTCTTTAGAGCAACGAATGCAGCAATCAACACTTAGCCCTATTCGGTAATTACCCAGTAAATAACATCGGGGTATTTTTTGTTGAAATTCAGGATATAGGCTTTCCATTCTCTCTAGGTGACCTACTGTATACTGAGGAATAGAAGAAAAAGCTCTTTTAAAAGAAATAACATCTGGCTGTATAGAAATTTTTAAATGCCTACGAATGCTCAACAGCGCGATTTGAATAGCTTCTTCTTCTGATTGTCCTAAATCTTTAAGTTTAACGGTAAGACGGGTTTCCTTAGGATGTTTATTGTGTTGTCTAAAAATAGAAGAATCGAATACAACTCCTAAAATATTTTCTCTAGCACAATGAGGGGTTAAATATCCAAATCCTTCAATAGGTAAAACATTTTCTTTATATCCAAAGTTAAGAATGATAATTCCTTCACTCTTCAAAGAGATTAGTTCCTTTCCAAGAGATGGCATGTCTTTGATAAAAAGATTTCCTGCTTGTGATGCAGGCAGAGCACAAAATACATAATCTGCTGTAAATTCTCCTTGATTGGTTTTAACAACAACTTTTTTTTTTGTTTGTACAATTTCTTGTGCTTCATGTTGATAATAAATAGAAGCG
>PSRO01000014.1 GCA_003176115.1 Chlamydiota bacterium
CAAATATATCTAAAACACAAAAAGGAATGTTTTTACATAGCATAAATGCTATCAATCCAAAAGCCTACCAGGCCCTATGCAAAGAACAAGACCATATTCAGAAGCGTTCAAATCAAATCTACGATGAATTAAGTTGGATGGTCTTACCAACGAGAAAATGTACCTCGAAAAGGCGTGATTTTAAAGCTTGCCAAACCGAAATTGTCGAACAAATGGGTTGCCATGAGAAAGCGAATCAGCTTCCAGAGCCAAAGAGACCTCCGAAAGTTCTGAAGTGGAGGAAACCAGTGCAAGAGCCTTTCCAGACGATGGGATTTCAAGAATCATCCAGGAGAATGGGGGCGATTGGACTCGAACCAACGAAGGTCTAGGACCGAGAGATTTACAGTCTCTTGCAATTGCCACTATGCGACACCCCCTAGAAACAATGCTGGAGAAAGGAATCGAACCCTCAACCGTCCGCTTACAAGGCGGATGCTCTACCGTTGAGCTACTCCAGCAATTAGATGAAAACTTTATAGCAAAGAGCCGTTTTACCCTCAAGAATTATCTGAATTTTTATTTTCAGGAGGGTTAACATTTCTAGTTTTTTGAAAAAGAGAAGAAACCTTTCCAGATAACATTGGGGGTTGTTGTAAGGAAACACGCTCTGGGTTTAGCACCTTGGTTTTTCCTTTACTTTCGCAACATTTTTTAAATTTTTTTCCTGAGCCACAAGGGCAGGTGTCGTTTCGGCCTGTCTTATTCATGTTTACCTCAAAAATAGGCGCTAGGATATCCTAAGTCGCATAAAAAGAGCAATCGTGAAATAATGTGCTTTCGAAAATCTTAAAAGACTTTTACATATGATAAATTTACCTATTCCACTAGCTACTCCTCCCTGGACTGGCTTAGGCCGTAAGCTAGAAAGCTTATGTCGCAAGGCTTTATACGAATATCAACTATTAGAAGGAATTGATAAATTAGCAGTTGCTTTAAGCGGGGGCAAAGATAGCTTAAGTTTATTATTTCTACTCAAAGCAATTTTAGGAAGAGGATTTCCTCTCATCCAATTACACGCTATTCACATTGGGGGATCTTTTTCTTGCGGAGCTGGAATAAGCAGCTCCTTCCTACGAGGGATTTGTGAAAAGTTAGATGTCCCTCTTACCATTGTGAATGTAGATCAGGATATAAATACATTGCAATGCTACTCATGTTCGCGCAATAGAAGAAAAGTTCTCTTTGAAACAACAAAAAGCGTTCAAGCAACGACTATTGCTTTTGGCCATCATCGCAATGATAGTGTAGAAACGCTTTTTATGAATCTTATGCATAAAGCAGAATTCGCAGCTATGCTACCTAAAGTTCCTATGCACGATTATGGTGTTACCATCATTCGTCCCTTAATCTATGTGCCCGAAGAGTATTTAATACAATTTGCTAAACTTTATGAATTTTCAAGAGTTGTTTGCCAATGTCCAGTAAGCCAAAGATCTATGCGTAAAACAGTAAAAAATATTCTAAAAAACATACAAGAGAATTTCCCTAATGCAACTGATAATTTAGCAATAGCCTCTCGTATTTACGGCTCTCAAAAAGCTTTAAAAAAACCTTAAACTCTGCTTTAATCCATCAAACTATGTATATATCTGAATTATTCGCTGTCATTTGTTACTTTTTCCTACTAACTCTTATTGCCATCTATTCTTATAAGCGTCACCCAACGGCTACGGATTTTATCATTGGCAGTAGATCTTTAAATTACTGGCTAACTGCATTAGCAGCTCATGCTAGTGATATGAGTAGTTGGCTATTTATGGGCTATCCGGCAACGATTTTTGTAGCAGGCCTATTTAATGCCTGGGCTGCTATTGGTTTGATACTGTTCATGTTTTTAAATTGGCAATTCATCGCACCTAAATTAAGAACAGTAACTGAAGAGTATAATAGCTTAACCCTATCTTCTTTTTTTGAGAGCAGATTAGCTGATACTTCTAGTCTTATCCGCGTATTTACCGCTACTATGTCGATTGTTTTTTACACTATTTACATCTCCGCTGGACTCGTTGGACTTGGTATTCTTTTAGAGGTCCTCTTTCAGATTCCGTATTCTTGGGGGATTTTTATAGGAATTTCTATTGTTGTTCCTTATGTATTTGTAGGAGGTTATTTAACGCTTGCTTGGATTGATTTATGCCAAGGGATTTTTCTTATGCTGGTGATTGTAGCTACTCCGTTTTTTTTGCTGAATAAGCTAGGCGGATGGGATCCGCTGTTTCAAGTTATACATGTAAAAAATTTATCTTTATCTCTATTCCCCGATTTCTCTTTTCACTCTATTTTACAGATTATCTATATGGTATTTGGATGGGGACTAGGTTATTTTGGCCAACCTCATATTATCACTAAATTTATGGGAATTAGGGATGTAAAAGAAATGAAGAAATCCCAATACATTGGAATGAGTTGGATGATTCTTTCTATTAGTGCTTCTACTTTAGTTGGCCTAGTGGGTATTTTATATTTCCAACAGGGCCTAGAAGATCCTCAACAACTTTTTGTTTTAATGGTAAGAGATTCTTTTGCCCCCTTTTTCGTAGGCTTTATTTTATGCGGTGTATTAGCTGCTACAATCAATGCAATGAGCGCTCAGGTATTAGTTCTTTCTTCTAATCTTTCAGAAGATTTTTATAAACGCTTAATCCGTAAAACGGCCTCATCCAAGGAAAGATTAGTAGTTGCACGAATAGGGATTGTTCTGGTTGGGTTCCTTGCGTTTTTTATTGCTTATGCAAAAATAAGTACCATCTATTCACTTGTAATGTATGCATGGTCTGGTTTAGGCTGTTCTTTTGGACCTTTAATTCTACTATGTCTATACTGGAAAAAAACAAATAAATATGGAGCTTGGGCAGGAATTTTAACAGGTGGCATTACAGCAGCTATTTGGCCTTATTTTAACACTGAAACACCCTCTATGATCCCTGGATTTTTTATGGGATTAATTGCGATTTATGCAATTTCTAAATTAGCTCAAAATACAATTCCTCCATCAACCTTACAGGAGATATAATGCAAAAAAAACCTTACATTCTAATCACAAATGATGATGGGATCGAAGCCCCAGGGCTTTTTGCCTTATATCAAGCCGTTTGCAGCTTTGCAGAAGTTGTTATTATAGCTCCTGCATCAGAACAATCTGGCGTAGGAACTGGTGTCTCTTTAAGAAACCCTTTACAAATTCAATCTGTTGTTTGGCCAAATAATGCAGCTGCATGGAAAGTAACAGGCACTCCTGCTGATTGTGTGCGTTTAGGTCTGCATATTATTTTGGATCGAACCCCTGATCTTATTCTGTCTGGAATCAATCGAGGATCTAATGCAGGAAGAACTGTTCTCTATAGCGGCACCGTTGGTGCTGTTATTGAAGGAACGATGAAAAACGTCCCTGGGATTGCTTTTTCCTCCGTCAATTATAAGAATCCTAATTATGAGCAGTTTAAAGAATTTGTGCAGCCTATTGCTTCACAATGTTTAACCCAATCACTGCCCAAGGGAACTCTGCTGAATGTAAATTTTCCCAACGCAGAAAAAATTCAAGGTATAAAGCTAACTCATCAAGGAATGGGTTATTGGATGGAAAATCCAGAACAAAGACTCCATCCAGAAGGACATGAATATTATTGGTTAGGAGGAAAATGGAGTCCACATGAAGAAGATGAAGGAAGCGATGTGTATTTACTAGAAAAAGGATACGTCACAGCCGTTCCTATTCATATCAATCAGCTAACAGATAAAGCATTGCTTTTAGAAAGAAAACAACCTTTTGAGCATTTTGTGAATTCTAAGCCAACTTTTACCGAGCTTTAATTTGCTTTTTTGCAATTTGTCTTTCCCATGCACCTAAACGCAGAAATGCTTGCTTCTGCGCTCTTTCTACAATTTCTCTTCCACCCTCTATCTCATAAAGCCTTTTTAACTCCTCTTTTAAAGCTATACTATAAAAAGAAGGATAAAACTCTTTGGCTTCTAAACTATCTTGTTGAAACTTACGAGCTGCTATCATTAAATCGACTAAATTTTCAAAATGTTGTCTTAAAATAGGTTGAGCTTGCAGCAATTGCTGGCGATCCTGAATGCCCTTCAATGTATTAAGCATTTTTCGACAATGAGCATCTCCTTCTAGTTGAAAATCTTCATAGGAACTAGGATTGCATCCTAATAAGATAAGAAAGATGATAAACAATTTTTTCATATATAAATCTTACATTCATACAAAAGCATTACATTATGCTAAAATTGATCTATGAATTTGTCAACATGCGTTAAATTAAAACAAATATTTAGAGCCCCCAAATATCTTAAGGTTTTTTATTTGAAACTTCTTGTAGAAAAACCCTTATGTGTTTAAACTACGTACTTTGTTACTTGGGGCGCATAGCTCAGTTGGTAGAGCTCCTGTCTTACACACAGGTGGTCATAGGTTCGAGTCCTGTTGCGCCCAAGACCTATCACATTTGCGGGAGTAGCTCAATTGGTTAGAGCGCCGCCCTGTCACGGCGGAGGTTGCGGGTTCAAGTCCCGTCTCTCGCGTTTGTAAAATATCAGTGGTCATAAATCTTGCTTAAATCGTATTTTAAAGCAAAAAATCCTGTAGATACCATGAGCAAACCTTCTTTTAAAATCACCAAGCATCATATACTCAGCTTTCTTTGGATAACTATAGGAGCGCTTTTAGCTGCTGTTTCTGTAAGAATATTTCTGATCCCTAACCAGTTAATTGACGGTGGAATTGTAGGTATTGCTCTAATCTTTGGACGCTTATATGGCGACGGATATCTATCTTTTATTCTAATCGCTTTGAATCTACCTTTTATCTATCTGGCATATAAATATATCCGCAGATCTTTTGTAATACACATGCTAATTGCGGTATTACTATTTGCAGGATTTTTAAGTGTTTTACGCCAATCCCCTCCTTTTATAGCAGACTCTTTAGAAATTATTGTATTTGGTGGTGCTATTTTAGGGGTTGGAGTTGGACTCATTATTCGCCATGGAGGATGCTTAGATGGTACGGAAATCCTAGCGATTATTATTAATCGTAAGAAGGGCTTTACAGTGGGACAGGTTGTTCTATTTGTAAATGTATTTATCTTCGGTGCTTATGGATTGATTTTTAAGGACTGGCACATTGCTTTGCAATCCTTAATGACCTATATTGTTGCTTTTAAAATGATGGATCTGGTGATTGTGGGTCTTGATGAAATAAAATCTGTACTTATTATGTCCTCAAAATCTAAAGAGCTTTCCCATGCAATCATTAATGAGTTAGGCCTTGGTTTAACAATCATGCATGGTAAAGGAGGTTTTTCAGGAGATGCTAAAGAGCTTATTTTTGTAATAGTTGAGCGTTTAGATCTTGCTGAGTTAAAAGAAATTGTTTTAAGAGAAGACTCTAGTGCTTTTATGGCAATTGAAGACTTACATGAAGTTGTATATGGGAAAAAAACCAATGCTCCTTACAAAAAACGCTCTCGTTTTAAATCTATGCCTTAGATAATGTATCGTTCTCTTTTTGTGCAAGCTTATTTAGGTACTTGCCATAATCAGTGTCTGTAAAAAGCGATGCTGCTTTTTGTAATTGATTTAAATCAATAAAACCCATTTGATAGGCAATCTCTTCAAGGCAAGCAATATAAATTCCCTGTCTTTCTTGGATTGTTTTTACATATAAAGAAGCTTGCTGAAGCGCATCATGAGTTCCTGTATCTAACCACGCAAAACCACGCTCGAACAATTTGACCCGTAGTTGCTTTTTTCTTAAGTAGAACTTATTTAGATCGGTAATCTCATATTCCCCTCTTCTAGACGGTTTTAGCTGTTTAGCAATCGAGACTACTTGATGATCATAATAATAAAGACCTGTAACTGCAAAATTAGATTTAGGGTGAAGGGGTTTTTCTACGATATCAACTATTTCTTGGTTCATATCAAATTCTAATACTCCATAACGGTGAGGATCTTTTACCTCATAACCAAAAATAGTAGCTCCTTCTATAAAAGAAGAAGACTCCTTTAGTAATTGAGGAAGCTGATGTCCATAAAAAATGTTATCTCCTAAGATCAATGCTACATTCTCTTGGTTAATAAAAGACTCCCCTATTAAAAAAGCTTGAGCAATCCCCTCTGGTTTTTCTTGTAGTGCATAAGAAATAGAAATTCCTAAGTCTGAACCATCTTTAAAAAGTTGTTGGAAACGCGGTCTATCTTCTAATGTAGAAATCATTAACACCTCTCTAATGCCAGATAGCATGAGGGCAGCTAAAGGGTAATAAATCATCGGCTTATCAAATATAGGCAAGAGCTGTTTACATACACCGATTGTAACAGGATAGAGTCTAGTGCCTTTACCTCCTGCAAGAATAATTCCTTTCACTTAAAATCCCTTCTTTAAAAATCTGAAATTGCTTCTAAATCCTTTAAAAGATAAACATCTTTTAACCCTCGATAGTGCTCCTTGTAATCAAATCCGCAACCTACAATAAACCCATCTTCTTCTATGTTAAATAGAACATAATCAGGCCGATAATCTATATCTCTAGAAACATTTCTAGAAACCAATACTAGTGATTTCAAAGATTTTGGATTTTTTTTAGCAAGCGCTTGATGCACTTGAGAAAGTGTATTGCCGGAATCAAAAATATCATCGACAAGAAGCACATTTTTAGATTCTAGATCAAGAGCCTCTACCCCCTTTATCTCTAAACCCCCTCTGCATTCTCCCTTCATTCCATAGCTACTTGTTTGCATGTATTCAATAGTACAAGGAAAAGAAATCGCTCGAATTAAATCAACAGCTAAGCAAAGAGCCCCTTTCATAATCATCACAATCACAATTTCTTGGCTTTTGTAATCAAGAGCTAATTGCTTAGCCACTTTATTAATTCTCTCTTTTACCTCTTCATAAGTAATAAATGGGTCTACTTCTACAGAGGAATATACCGACATGGGTGGGCTTTCTCTATTTGCTAAAGCTTTTTGTGAAAGGCTAATCGAAGTAAGTAATAAGACCCCTACAATAAATCTATTCATAGCCATCCCCTATAAATTTGGTATTACTGTTATAAAATAAATATATTTTTATAATCAAGTTGATAAATGATTTACTAGGAAATATTTAAGAGCTTCATTGTAGGCTTAAAGCTGTCTCTTTAAAAAGATAGATTCCTTTCAGTCCACGATAATATTCTTTGTAATCCAAACCATAACCCACCACAAATCGGTTTTTTATAGAAAATAATAGGTAATCAGGTTGATAATCTAAATGAGAGGCACCCTTAGAAAGCAGAACCAGTGATCTTAAAGATTTGGGCTTTTTTTTAGCAAGCGCTTGATGTACTTGAAAAAGCGTATTGCCGGAATCAAAAATATCATCGACAAGAAGTACGTTTTTGGAGAATAGATTAAGAGATTCTATTCCCTTTATCTGTAAGTTTCCTCTGATTTTCCCATGAGCGCCGTAGCTGCTGGCTTGAATGCTTTCCACCACACAAGGTAAAGAGATCTCTCTTATTAAATCAGCAACCAAACAGATAGCACCTTTCATGATCATCACAATCACAACTTCTTGGTCCTTGTAATCAGCTTCTAATTGAACTGCTACTTTAGCAATCTTATCCTGGATCTCATCCATAGAGATAAGTAGCTCTAATTCTAAAGTGGAATATATAGACATCTATTCTTTGGGTTTAGTGAAATTACATCCTTCTGCAATTAGCAGATCGATATAATCGATAAAGTATTCGCTATGTAAAAAGCATTTATCTTCTAACATAAATAAGTGGAAAGCAATTGTAGAATCTATTCCACCGATGTGAAATTCCCTCAGAGCTCTTTTGGCAACTGCTATTGCCTCTTTACGGTCTTTTCCTTTTACAATCAATTTAGCAATCATTGAATCGTAGTAAGGTGAAATTCGATAACCAGAGTAACAAGCGCTATCTATACGTACATGAGGGCCTACAGGAGGAATATAATATTCTAATACTCCAGGACAAGGTGTAAAGTGATTCTCGGGATTCTCTGCATTAATTCGAAATTGAAGGGCATGTCCATTAAAACAAATATCCTTTTGCTTGATCTTCAGCTTTTCACCCATTGCTACTTTAATTTGCTCTTTGACTAAATCAATACCTGTTAATTCTTCTGTAATGGTATGTTCTACTTGAATACGCGTATTTACTTCCATAAAGTAGAAGTTTTTATTCTCATCTAATAAAAATTCTACTGTTCCTGCGGAATAATAATCAGCAGCTTTAACAATTTCAATGGCAGCTTCTCCCATTTTTTTACGTAAAGAAGCGCTTAATGAAGGAGAAGGAGCTTCTTCAATGAGTTTTTGTCTTCTTCTCTGAACCGTGCAATCCCTTTCTCCTAAATGTACATAATTTCCATATTTATCTCCTAAGACCTGTATTTCAATATGGCGAGGATTTACAATCATTTTTTCTAAATAGACATCCGCATTGTTAAAGATGGTTTCAGCTTCTGTTTTTGCAGCAGAGAACTGTCTTACAAACTCTTCAACTGTATGAGCGATACGAATTCCTTTGCCACCACCGCCGGCAGACGCTTTAATAAATATAGGAAATCCTATTTGCTTAGCTTCTTTTAATGCCTCTTTTACATCTGAAATTACACCCTTTGAACCTGGTATCACAGGGCACTTAGCGCTTTTTGCAGTGGCTTTTGCTTGAGCTTTATCTCCCAAAAGAGCAATTGTTTGAGCAGAAGGCCCAATAAAGTTCACTCCACAACTCTCACAAATGGAAGCAAAATTCGCATTTTCACTTAAGAAACCATATCCTGGATGAATAGCATCTGCTCCTGTTACTTCACAGGCAGATAAAATATTGGGTATTTTGAGATAGGATTTTGAAAGAGGCGGCTCTCCTATACAGATTGCTTCATCTGCATGTAGCACATGTAGGGCCTCTGCATCTGCCTGAGAATATACAGCAACTGTTTGTAGACCCAGGTCATGACATGCTTGAATAATTCGTACAGCAATTTCACCTCGGTTAGCAATTAAGACTTTCTGCATATTCCACACACTTAAAAAGAAAATTGATTATACAATGCGGAACATTTTGGTTCCAAATTCTACGGGATGTCCGTTTTCTACAAGAATTTCTGCAATTTTGCCACTTTTTCCTGCTTTCACATCATTCATAACTTTCATTGCTTCGATAATACAAATAACTGTATCCTCTTGAACTAGATCCCCTTCTTGGACAAATGGCTTGTCATCGGGTGAAGCAGAATGGTAAATCGTACCTACTAGAGGAGCTGTAATGTACTGCCCTGGCTTTTCTTCTTTTGCAAAAGAGGAGTGGTTTTCTGAGGATTGTCCGGAAGGAGACGAATGGAAAAGCCTCTGCTCTTTATTGTCTTGTGCAGATGAGGAACTTATAGACGGGACAGAGCCAGACTGCATTTCTAACTGCAGCTCGTCTCCATCTTTTTTCTTAATAACTAGTTTTTGGATGCCTGTTTTCCGCATAACAGCCATCAAGTCTTTAACTTCCTTAGGATCCACTCTTATGCCTCCTTAAACCCTCTGAATGTATTCATTTGTTTGTGTATCTATCTTTATAAGATCTCCAGATTCGATAAAAACAGGTACTTCAATTTTAGCTCCGGTTTCTAATAAAGCTATTTTTGTAGAATTAGTCATTTTTAATGCCGATTCCATTTCTTCTGTTTTAAGCACAACAAGTTCTAAAAACTGAGGCAGCTCAATAGAAAAAACAGCATCACCATAGAATACAGCTTTTAAAGAGGTCCCTTCTTTCAAATAATTTACTTTATTACCAATGATCTGAGAGGGAACTAAAATCTGTTCTAAATTTCCTATATCAAGAAACAAATAATTTTCTTTTTCTAGATATAGGTATTCTAGAGATCGCTCAAGGGGAGCAGCATCTGCTACTACTTGATTGAGTTTAAAATTTTTCTCCAACACCTCTTCTGTCAAAAGATCTTTAAGCGTTGTTTTAACAAAAGGATTATCTTTAGCAACAGTTACCTTAACACAGGACTCTACTTTATACATTTTACCGCCAATAGAGAGAATCATCCCGGGAGAAATTTGATTGCCTGTTATCATATTTTTTCCATATTTTCACAATGAAAATGTTAGTTTAAAATCATTTATCTCAACTCTTTTAAGTCGCTTAAGTCTACTAAGTTTGAAATACGATAAGTAATTTTAGCTTTAGATGTTTTTTCTTTAGTACTTAAGCCTCTTCCACATAATACGTGCACTGTCTTGCAGTTTAATTGCATTGCTGGCTCAAGATCCACAGAAATCCTATCCCCGCAAACCATCACTTGCGTTGGGTTATATGCAAATTCCGCTAAAAGCCTTTCGTAATGCGGCTTTTTATTTTTATCTTCAGATACAATGATCTTACTAAAAAGAATTGGATCAATACCAGCTTTTTCTAATTTTTGCCTCTGTAAAGAATTTTTTCCTATTGTTACCAAACATAAACTATGTTTTTTTTTCTTTAATAAATGCAGGGTTTCAACAGCTAATTCTAAGGGAAGAATAGGCATATCTAATGTAAACTCAGTAAGTTGTTCTTTACCAATAGGGATAAATTTACAATCTTCTTGCATGCTAATAACAAATTCTTTTAAAGCTTCTTCTGCACTTGAAGCTTGCTTGTTAAGCTCCCTTAAAAGAAAAAGAGCCTGACAGAAACCCTGCACTTTAAAACCTTTATTTACCATTGCACGCAAACTACGTTCAAGCAATATATGTGTGATGCACTCCGATGTCTTAACTAGTGTATCATCAAGATCAAAGATAATTAACAATTTTTATCAACTCTTGGGCTAATTTTTTAGAATCATGACGAATGAGGCTTCTTTTTAATAAATCTTTTTTAGGAATTTCTTTTGGACCCCCTAAAAGGGGAGAAGCTATGATTCGATCTCCTTTTAAATCATTTTCTACAATTTGACCTTCATCGGAATAGACCTCTATCAATTCCTGAGGGGGTGGTTCATTATTAACCAAAATATAATCAAAAATATCTTTCCCAATAAAACGAACAATTTCTTCTAAATAATTGCTGACTTTGAATCCGGTAGTTTGTCCTTTACGATTCATTAAATTCACTACAAACGCTTTTTTTGCTGTAGAAGCACGAAGAGCTGTGCTTAATCCCTCGACAAGTAAATTGGGAATTAAAGAGGTATGTAGCCCTCCTGGGCCTAAAACAATCACATCGGCATTCATAATTTCATCAATTGCGTATGGGTTTGCTTTAGGAAATGGTTCTAGATAAATGCTTTTATACCCTTGATCAATCTCATGAGAAAGATATACTTCTCTTTCTCCTTCTAGTAATTTTCGATTGCTTAAAAGCATTTTTAAACGTACTTGATGAGTGGTAACAGGAATAACTTTACCTTTGATAAATAAAATTTTACCCATTTCTTCTACAGCTTTTTCAAAACTGCCTGTTACTTTCTCCAAAGCGGAAAGAAGAAGATTCCCAAAGCTATGCCCTTCTAAGCCTCCGTTCTCAAAACGATAATTCATTAAAGAGCGCATCATATTAGAAGAGTTTGAAAGAGCGATCAAACATTGTCTGACATCCCCAGGAGGTAGTACTCCTAACTCATCTCGCAAGATTCCCGTGCTTCCTCCATCATCAGCCATAGAAACAATAGCACTTAAATCAACAGGATAATCTTTTAAACCTCTTAAAACGGTAAAATTACCTGTTCCACCGCCAATTATAACTACTTTTTTCATAAGAACTACTTAAAGAGTTTTCAAAATCGTGATTGCTCGGGCCATATTTGGTGCACTATAAATGTAACTTCCTGATACTAAAACATTCGCTCCTGCTTCTACACATTGACGAGCTGTCTGATCATTGATTCCCCCATCTACTTGGATGGCAAGAGATAACTTCATCTGTTTGCAGATATCACGTGCAAATTGAATTTTTTCTAGCATCTCAGGCATGAATTTCTGTCCACCACGTCCTGGATTTACTGTCATTAAAAGAAGTAAATCACATTTATCTAAAAATTTAATCATCATAGATGAGCTTGTTTCTGGACAAAAGGCTAAACCAGCTTCTATTCCGCACTTTCGAATAAATTGAAGAGTTTCTTCTACGTCTTCGGTTGCTTCAAAGTGAAAAGTGATTCGATCAGCACCAGCTTTTACAAATTGTTCCACATAATCGTAAGGATTATACATCATCAGATGTACATCTAGAAAAAGATTTGTTGCGCGATTGATTGCTGCAACAGCTTTAGGTCCCAAACTTAAATTAGAAACAAAATGTCCATCCATAATATCGATATGCAATGCATCTGCACCAGATTCCTCTGCTTTTTTAGCTTCCAAAGCCAACTTGCCAAAATCAGCGGAAAGAATGGAAGGGACAACTTGAATCAAAGAGCGTTTCATAGATTAAAACTCGCTTTAAGTAGAAATTCCATTTTGTAACTTTTCAGTTTTTAGAATCAGAAGTCAAGAATACCCTGGATAGTTTTTATAAATAGTATTTTCTTTTGCGTATCTTCTTCTAAATAGCCATAACATAAATAATCCCATTCCGCAGCACGGAATAAAACCGCAATAAGCTGAGAAGAAGAAATTTGTAGTTGAGCAACTTTTTCCAAAACTTTAGATTTTAACGAATAATCAAAATAAGATAAAACAAAAAAACAAGAACCTGGTTTCATTTGGTGCATAAATCGCGTATTGTTTTTTTTGTTTTTATTCTTCTCAAAGAGATTTAAAAATAAAAAAAACAGTTCCTTTAAACGCAAGGGATCAAAAATTGTACTGAGTTCTTTGGGATAAATAGAATGAAAAAAATATTCTAATAGCAGCTTTTCTTGTTTTTTTAATCGACAGCACATTTTCTTTAATTCACTAAAACGCTCGTATTGCTTAGTAATCATTCCCCCATTAAAATCTCTAAATTCTCCAATTACTTTCTCTAGTTCTCTTGCTATAAATTGACGCGCTTGAAATAAATCCACTCGATGATCAGATCGTATAAAAGAGCGAGAAGCAATCCGCAAACGAAAAACCGAAGCTTCTTTCGGGTATTTTTTTCTTAACACACCCACTTGCTTAATCCGATCAGGAATAAAAATAAGAGAAGAGGCTTTAGAGCTGAATAATTGCTGTATAGACACATCCAATACTTGACGAACACGCACAAGAATTACTGTAAATAGAAGATCTGTCTCTAGTTGCTCATCAAAATTAATAATAACCTGAGGGATATCGCGAAAATAACGCAATTGCTTCGATAAAAGAATCACATTACGCATCACTTCTTCTTCATTGCGAGGTATAAATAGAGGGTGCATTAAGCTATGAATGCCATTTTCTACTTCATCCATGAGCTTCTCATTAAGCCTTTTTAACTCTTGTGAAGAAATTTCTGATGCATCTTTTTTTTCCAATTCTAGATAAATTAAATGAACTTGACCTTCTTGAGGAGCATAGGAAAAATAAGACCCTTCGATATACTGAAAATCAGGAAAACTGCTTTTAATCATTCTCATACAATGAACCTGCTCGAACTGTTCGTCATCGTTTAGAAAATGAATAGCCAGAAATACTCCCAAAACTTTTTTAAAGCCTAAAGGCAGTTGCAACCAAGTTTTACGCAATTTGACTTTAATCAATCTCTCGGCACAATTTTCTGCTTGCCTAACCAATGCGCGTTTTACTAAATAAAACACCGATATAATCCGAGCCATATGCGTGCAATCGCGATATGCTTTAAATTCTTGTCTTGTATTAAATAAAAAATGCTGCATCTGGTGAAAGATATCATAATCAAAATCTTGTGGTCTTTTTTGAATCAATAAGGAAATTCTTTCTTGAATGAATAAATTTTTTTGATCGGCAGATAATCCTTTATTTTCTAAAATACAACTTGCCTGGTAGACAGAGGTTGAACCTAAGCGAATCTCATTCTGTAAAAACGAAAAATTATCACGCATCTTTTTTAGTTCGCTCTCCTCATTGCTGGAAATGACCACTTCAGATAAGCAAAAAGGATCAGAACCATAAAAAGAAAAAGAAAAATCACAACTAAAAAAAGAACAGATATGGGTTTTTTTTCCTGGGAGCAACCATCTATCAATCATTTCATAAAAAAATTTTGCAGGATTTCCTATTCTTTTAGAGAGCAGTGAGATCTTAAAAAGATAAGGATTTTTTCCTTTGAAAGAAGTCTGAATAAGCGGGATTTTCTGTATAAAGTCACTGAACACATCGCCTTTTTCTATTTCTTCAAAAGAGAGATGTCCTATTAACGCATCTTGTAATTTACCAAGATAGAATAGATCACCATCTTGCGTACTTTGGTTAAGAACCGTAACTATATCAAAAATATTTGATGAGGTTTTCAAAAGATTTTGCATAGCACCTCTTCTAAGATAAATAGCTGTGCTCACATTCATACAAAAAATTTGATTTTTTTGCATAGCTCAAATCACTAACCGTAGTTCCTATGGAGTTTGGATAAAGAAAAGAGAGCACTTGTAGGCGAATTTGATGGGCTGCTGCCAAATCGATACAACGGGGATGGATAATTTTATTTTGATTTTTTACCAATTCTCGTGCTTTTTCATAGGAAATGTTTTTTAATAGCTCTGCGTCAAGATAGGCTTTTGGATCCTTTGAATAAATTCCTCCTACATCTTTATAGAATTGAACGATTTCAGAGGAAAGTGCAATGGCAAGCGCAACAGCTGTTATATCAGAACCACCTCTACCTAAAGTGGTAATTTCCTTTTTTTTACTAACCCCTTGAAAACCAGCTACAATCACTACTTTACCAGATTCTAATTCTCTGGATACTCGCTCTTTATTTACATCGATAATCTTTGCATTTACATGACATGAGGAAGTAATAATACCGGCTTGCTCTCCTGTTAAGCTAATAGCCTCTATTCCCTCTTTGTGAAGAGCCATTGCTAGAAGCGTCATACTAAAGATTTCTCCTGTGGAGAGGAGCATATCTAGCTCTCTTAAAGAAGGGTTAGAATCTATTTTCCTAGCCAATTGGAGGAGTTGGTCGGTTACACCTTGCATTGCACTCACCACGACGCAAACAGAGTAAAAGCTTAGTTTAGCTTTTATGATTTTGCTAATGCTGGAAAAAGATCCCAAACTGGCTAAAGCAGCCCCTCCAAATTTTAAAACAATTTTTTTCATAAAATAAACTATAAGCTTAAAATTTTTAAGAAGATTAATTTTAACTAATATGCAATAGTTGACAATCTGATTTTACATCTTGTCCCCATCCAGAGAATGAAGGTGAAATTACGATTGATTTTATTACGAATCATTTGATAGTCTTTCTCCTTTCAATAAAACGCAGGAGAAACCCTTAAATGTCTAACAAAGAATTAAACGACTGGAATGTAAGTAATATCATCGATGATGTTGAGTTTCAAGAGGAAGAAGCCAAACAATTCAAAAATTTACTCAATAAAAAAGAGGAGATTGCCGGAAAAGGTTCCGTCGCGTTAATGAATACCGGTCAAATTCTGACGGGTCAAATTGTAGAAATTACAAAAGACTTTGTGATCATAGATGTAGGGTTAAAATCTGAAGGACTTGTTCCCATTAACGAATTTTCTGACACTGAAGAACTCGACGAAAACACCTTAATTGAGGTGTATCTTGATCAGGCAGAAGGAGAAGACGGGCAAATCGTGCTTTCTCGAGAAAAAGCTCGTCGTCAAAGACAGTGGGAGTACATCGTACATCATTGTAAAGAAGGCTCTATTGTCAAAGGAAAGGTTATTCGCAAAGTGAAAGGTGGCCTCATGGTAGATATCGGCATGGAAGCCTTTCTACCCGGTTCTCAAATTGACAATAAACGCATCAAAAACCTCGATGAATTTATTGGACAAAGCTATGACTTTAAAATCTTAAAGATCAATACAGAGCGTAAAAATATTGTTGTGTCCCGTCGTGAAATATTGGAAGAAGAGCGCATCTCGCGCAAGGCAGAACTTTTAGAAAACATCCATGAAAGAGAAATCTGCAAGGGTTGTGTAAAAAATATTACCGATTTTGGGGTTTTCTTAGACCTTGACGGGATCGATGGCTTGCTGCATATCACAGACATGACATGGAAGAGAATTAAACACCCGTCTGAAATGGTCTCTCTAGGACAAGAGCTAGAAGTAATCATCCTCCATGTAGATAAAGAAAAGGGTCGCGTTGCTCTGGGGATGAAGCAGAAAGAAACCAATCCTTGGGAAGAAATTGAAAAGAAGTACCCTTCAGGCACACGCGTAAAAGGTAAAATCGTTAACCTTGTTCCTTATGGCGCTTTTATCGAAATTGAACCGGGCATTGAAGGGCTCATCCACGTATCAGAGATGTCCTGGGTAAAAAATGTAACAGATCCTAGCGAAGTTGTGAACAAGGGCGATGAAGTAGAGGCCATTGTGCTCTCTGTTCAAAAAGAAGAAGGAAAGATTTCTCTTGGACTTAAACAAACAGAGAAAAATCCATGGGATGATGTAGAAAAAAAATACCCTTGTGATTGCTGTGTTAATGCAGAAATTCGCAATTTGACCAATTATGGCGCTTTCGTAGAGCTGGAGCCAGGCGTAGATGGGTTAATTCATATTTCCGATTTGAGCTGGATTAAAAAAGTGTCACATCCTTCAGAAGTTCTTAAGAAGGGAGATCGAGTAGATGCTGTGATTTTATCCGTAGACAAAGAAAGTAAAAAAATTACCCTTGGTCTAAAGCAGCTAAGTAACAACCCTTGGGAGAGCATTGAAAAAACAATGCCTATTGGATGTTTAATTCAAGGGATTGTTACAAAAATTACAGCCTTTGGAGCTTTCATAGAACTTCCCAATGGAATTGAAGCTCTAGTGCATGTGACAGAACTTTCCGATCAACCATTTGGCAAAGTAGAGGAAGTGGTTAATAAAGGAGAAGAAATTACAGCTAAAGTAATCAAGCTTGACCCTGAACATAAAAAAATTGGTTTATCTATTAAAGAGTACTTAATTGATAAAAATAAATGTAATAGAGATGATATTGTCGTAGGAGGATCCAAAACCCATTCTCATGACAAAAAGCGTAAAAAAACCTCTTTAGAAGAAGCTCTAGAGAACGCCATCGATGAAGATAAAGAGCACGATAAAAAACGTAAAAAAACCTCTTCAAAAGAAATGTATGATTCCCCAGAAGAGTAAAAGTATAGCTCAGCACAAATGAAATTTTTTTCTTTTGTGCTGAGCTGTTATATTTTATCTTAAACAACAAAATATTAACTCTGACTTTAATTATAGTCATAGTAAACATAAGAGAAAAAGAGGCAAGATGAACAAAGATCTAGTCGCAATCTTCGAATATCTTGAAAGAGAAAAAGGAATTAAACGAGATGTAGTAATTTCTGCGATCGAAGAATCGCTGTATGTGGCTGCTCGCAAAAGTATCCACGGTGGTTTGATTAATGTCTCTGTACAGGTTAACCCTAAGACAGGAGATATTAATGTAACAGCCCAAAAAGAAGTAGTAGAACTCGTTACCATTCCAGAAGAAGAGATCTCTCTTGCAGAAGCACGCGTGCTTCACCCTGATTGTGAATTAGGCCAGTGGGTTGACACTTCTGTTATTCCACAAGACTTTGGTAGAATTGCCGCACACACAGCAGGTCAAATCATCTCTCAAAAACTACGTCATGCAGAAAGAGATGTGATTTATGAAGAATACCGTCATCGGATCAATGAAATTGTTTCAGGTACAGTAAAAAAAGTGATTAGAGAAGCAACTTTAATTATTGATTTAGGAAAAGTTGAAGCTATTTTACCCAGCCGATTTTACCCAAAAACAGAAGTTTATAAAGTGGGCGACCGAGTACAAGCCCTTCTGTTTGAAGTAAGAGATACTGAAAATGGCGGAGCCGAAGTAGTTTTGTCTCGTAGCCATCCTGAATTTGTTGCGCAATTATTTTCACAAGAAGTTCCTGAGATTGCCGATGATATCATTGTTATAGAGAAAATAGTGCGTGCAGCTGGCTACCGTACAAAGATCGCTGTTAGTTCCCAAGATGCAAAAGTAGACCCTGTTGGAGCTTGTGTAGGAGTGCGTGGTAATCGAGTTAAAAACATTATACGCGAGCTAAATAATGAAAAAATTGACATCATCCCTTTTAGCAGCAACACTACTACTTTGCTTAGCTCCTCACTAGCACCTATTGAAATTAAAAAAATGATTGTCGACGAGCAAAGAAATATCATCACTATCGTGATTAATGATGAAGATTATCCTGCAGCTCTGGGCAAAGGTGGAAGAAACGCTCGTTTAAACGGAGAATTATGTGGCTCTGATCTGCAAATACAAAAAATGAGCCATTATAAAGCTACTATGAATCTTGAGCGCGCGCAAATGGCTTCTGCCGATGATCCCACTTTAGATGAGCCACTTACCATTGAAGAAGTTAGTAGCAGAATGATTATTGAAAGCTTAATTAGTGCTGGATATGATACTCCTCGAAAATTGTTAAATGCAACACCTGAACAATTGGCGATTATACCGGAAATCAGTTTAGAAATGGCTGACAAAATTTTAGAAAAAATTCGCAAAAAAAGAGGTTAAGAGTTGGCCAAGAATTTAAAAATAACTATAAAAAATGCACAACTTGCAGAAGCTCTTAAGCTCACTCGGGAGAAGAAACCTACACCCCGAAAAAAAGAAGAGAAAGAACCCTCGGTTGAACTAGCTCCTACTCCTACTGTGGAAGCTCTATCTTCCCCTGAGCCTATTGTTCCTGAACAACAACTTCCAAAAGAGAAGCCTATTCAACAGAAACCCTCTGCTGCAAAAATAGAGCCTACCCATTCAACGACTGCTAAGCCAGGATACCGTCATAAACCACAACCTTTTAGAGCAAATTTCCCTCCACAGCGCCCCTCTTTTAGACAAGACACAAGGCCTAACACTTCATCTCCTTCTAATTCCCCGTATCCTCCTCGAACCGAGCACCCAAGTGCTATAAAAAGACCTCCTTTATCTAAAGATGTACCTATTCCAAAAGTTTCCGATCTGCCTAAAAAGGAGCTCTTTAAACCAATGCCACGTGAATCGGAAGATAAAAACCAGCGTTCTAAGGCAGCCCATGAAATACGGTCTGTAAAAAAAGCACCACAAAAAACATTCGATGCCCGTGATAGAAAAGGACTACGCGATGATTTAGACGATCAAGGTTGGAGGAGAAAACGCCCTCATCATAAAATGCGCTCTCATAAGAGAGAAGAAATTGTTATTAGACCTAAAGAATTAAAAATCCATCTGCCTATTACCGTAAAAGATCTTGCTTCTGAAATGAAGCTTAAAGCATCCCAACTTGTTGCTAAATTGTTTATGAAAGGAGTCATGCTCACTTTAAACGACTATTTAGATGATGAGACAACTATTCAGCTATTAGGACATGACTTTGACTGTGAAATTACCATTGATACAACGGAAGAAGATCGGCTTCGTATTACTGATAAGACGATTAAACAAGAGATCCAAGCTAGCAAAGTAGATGACTTGATTATTCGTCCCCCTGTAATTGCCTTTATGGGACATGTAGATCACGGTAAAACCAGCTTGATTGATGCTATTCGTAAATCAAATATTGCATCCTCAGAAGCCGGTGATATTACCCAACATATCGGAGCATTTAAATGCCATACAGAATCAGGTGATATCACAATTTTAGACACACCAGGTCATGAGGCTTTTTCCTCTATGCGTGCCAGAGGAGCGGATGTAACAGATATCATCGTTCTCGTCATTGCAGGTGATGAAGGAATAAAAGCCCAAACAGTAGAAGCCATCGACCAAGCAAAAGCAGCTGGCGTTCCTATTTTGGTAGCCGTCAACAAATGTGATAAGCCGAACTTTGATGCAGACAATGTTTATCGCCAATTAGCAGATAAAGATTTACTGCCAGAAGCTTGGGGTGGACAGGTTATTACTGTAAACTGTTCGGCTGTGACAAAGCAAGGAATTAAAGAGATGCTGGAAATGCTCGCTCTTCAAGCAGAAGTTCTTGAGCTAAAAGCCAATCCTAAATCCAGAGCTCGAGGAACTGTAATTGAATCAGAAATGCACAAAGGATTGGGACCAGTTGCTACCGTTCTTGTGCAGAATGGCACCTTAAATTTAGGCGATGCTATTGTATTTGCTCAGCATTACGCAAGGGTTAAAACCATGCATAACGAGCTTAAGCAAGAAATTACAACAGCAGGCCCATCTTCTCCTGTAAAAATTACAGGTCTTTCTGGACTGCCAGAAGCTGGCAGTGAATTTATTGTTGTTAAAAATGAAAAAGAAGCTATTGAAATTGCTCAAAAACGCTCTGAAGGTCAACGCCATCATAATATGATGCAACAACCCAAACGAGTTGCCTTAGAGAACTTTTTAGACAATTCCGTGCAAAAGAAAGTCCTTAATCTTATTCTACGCGCTGATGTACAAGGCTCTGTTGAAGCATTAAAAAACTCTTTGCTAAAAATTCAGTCTAAAAAAATTGAACTAAATATTATCTCCGCAGCTGTTGGAGAGGTTTCTGAATCAGATGTACAACTAGCACAAAACACAAAAGCGATGATCATCGGTTTTCATAGCCAAGTGGAGAGCCATGCAGAGAATTTAATCAAAACATTAAAAGTGACGGTTAAACTCTATGATATTATTTATCATGCAGTGGATGAAGTAAGAGCCTTAATGCGAAGCATGTTAGATAAAATTCCTCAAGAGAACGATGTAGGCTCAGCAGAGGTAAAAGCGATATTTAAGTCCTCTCATTTAGGTATCATTGCTGGTTGTATGGTGACGGATGGAACCATTAAACGCTCTTCTCAGATGCGCTTGCTACGAGATGGGCAGGTTATTTGGAAAGGAACCATGCAATCTCTTAAAAGAGTAAAAGAAGATGTGCGTGAGGTCTCCAAAGGATATGAATGTGGAATTGTATTACCAAATAACAATGATATTAAAGTAGGTGATACATTCCAAGCCTATGAAATAATTTACTTAGACCAAGAGCTATAAATATGGCAAAAAATCGAGTTGCAAGGTTAAATTCTTTGTTAAAAGAGGTTATTTCAGAAGTAATTCATAAAGATGTGGATAATCCACATGTTAATAAGTTTGTTTCTGTGACCCAAGTAGAAATCACCAGCGATCTTCATCATGCTAAAGTACATATCAGTGTAATTGGAGATCAAAAAGCAAAAGAAGAAACCATTAAAGCCCTGCAATCTGCTGCGGGCTTTATTGCTGTTCATTCTTCTAAAAAAGTAGTTATGCGCTACTTTCCCAATCTCACCTTTAAGCTAGATACCTCTGTGGATAAACACTCGCGTATCGATGCCGTGTTGGGAAAGATCAGAGAAGAACAAAAATCTCGTAAAAATTAATGCCTAGTTTTGAAGGCATTTTGCCAATCAACAAACCCATAGGCAAAACCTCTTTTAGTTTGGTATCTAGCCTACGTAAATTAACCCATATCAAAACCATTGGTCATGCAGGTACATTAGATCCTTTTGCTAGTGGCGTAATGATTCTTCTCATTGGCAAGCCCTATACCAAATTAAGCTCCTCATTTTTACATCAGGACAAACAATATCTAGCTACTCTTCACCTTGGCATTAGTACAGATACCTATGATTTAGATGGCCAAATCACAGCCCAATCCCCTCTTATCCCCGCCAAGTCGCAGTTAGAAAAAGCCCTCTTAGAATTCCAAGGAACGATCCAGCAAATTCCTCCTATGTTCTCTGCAAAAAAAGTACAAGGCAAAAAGCTCTACAATTTAGCACGTAAAGGCATTACCATCTCACGAGCTCCCATTACCATTACCACCAAAATAGAGCTTATTTCCTACATCTACCCTTACATACAGCTAAAAGTAGATTGTTCTAAAGGTACCTACATCCGCTCTTTAGCGCACGATATAGGAACCCTGCTTGGATCAGGAGCACACTTATCTCAGCTTAATAGAACAAAAAGCGGTAGTTTTCAGCTTATCGATTGTTGCGATGGAGAACGTTTATTTGAAACGGGCTATAATTGGCCTGATTATTTACAAAGAAACAGCTTATAGAACTTAATCATCCCAGTCAGATGAATTTGCATCATCAGATCCACTTTCTGAACCAGATGATGAATCGCTGTATCCCTGAGCTACTCTTCTTATTAATATGTCTGCTACATCATATGAAGGACTTGTATCCTGAGTGCTAATGCTAGCGGTTTCCTTTGGTTTCTTTTCATTGCACCTTTGCAGTTTGTCAATATGCTTACCTATGCTTTTTAATTTTTCAGAACAATGCTTTTGATATTTTTTAGAAAGATCTTTACGCTCAGATAGAATACATAACAAAGATTTTATCCATTGCATATTTTCTAAAAGAGAGTGTAAATCCTTTGTTTTTTCACAAATATTTTTCATACACTGACTACTTTGCTCTTCTATTTGTTCTTTTATAGAAAAATTATTCTCAAATTTCTCCACTTTGTCAGCAAAGTATTTTTCCCAGTCTTTCAAGTCTTTTGATTTGCTAATATCTAAGGCTCTTTTATAAGTAGTTTTAAGTTCTCTAAGCAATAGAGTCAAAGGATAGTCTTCAGAGTTTTTCTTAATACTTCTCTCTGCATTTTCCATATTAAATTTCAGTTTTTTCCCTTCATGAATTGCGTTCCGTAATTCATCGCTAAGACCTACTGAATTAGATTTTCCTGAAGTATTAGGCTTCATCAAATCAATGTGAGTAGAACCTGTTTTTGGGATGTGTGGGTTAACAGATTCACCTACTAAATTGCTTGAACTTGGCATAGGTGGCGGTGGAGGAATATTTGGTTGGTTTGTAACGTTAGGCATAGGAAGTATGGGTGGTGGTAAGTTATCTGCACCAGCAGTCGGCTCATCTAATAAACTCCCTGAAACGGCTTTGCTTGCTGCTCGCTGTTCAAAAAGGTTCTGAGATTTAACCGCTGCTAAAGGTAATTCTACTGCATGTAAAGGAGTAATTTTTCTATTTGCTAAACAAGCAATACCGATAACTCCTATAGATCCAATAGCAGGAAGTAATATTGACCAAATACAGGATACAAGTAATCCAATACCCCCTGCTAATCCTAAAGCAGTTGAAACAAGTCGAAGACCGTGTTTTTGAATAAGAGTAGGTTGTTGTAAAGTAGGAGGTACCCAAGATCCTTGATGATTTGATTGTTGAGATAATAATCCAGAATGGGTTTGA
>PSRO01000041.1 GCA_003176115.1 Chlamydiota bacterium
AGAAAAAGCATACCCTAAAAAGCCAACTGGTCGTAAATAAAACAACTAAGAAAATCATGTGCACCTCCTTTTCTCATGGAAGAAAGCACGACTTCCGGGTGTTTAAAGAATCTAAAATCAAATTTCCTATAGAAACATACCTTCTAGCAGATGGTGGATGCCAAGGGCGTAAAAAACTTCATGCAAGAACCCAAATGCCTAAAAGAAAAACTAAGAAGAATCCTCTAGCCAAAGAAGATAAGCAGAATAATCAGCTTCTGTTTAGAGAAAGGGTTCTTAACGAAAATGTGATTGGTTTACTCAAACGGTTCAAGATTTTAGCTGATCGCTATAGAAATAGATTTGGTCTGCGATTTAACCTAATCTCTGGAATCTATAATTTGGAGTTATTTTATGGGTTTTGAAAGAGCTCTAATATTTTAATTCTAAGAGAATCAAGAGACAAAAAGATGGCATATTGAAACACAAAAAACCAAATTGTTTTTTACTTTGTTAATGCAAAATTACAATACAAGAAAACCCCGATCGGAAAAACAGGACTATTTGATAAGATGCATTCTAGAAAAGAAAGCAAAAAGCTTTTGTAGTAAAGAATTTTTTTTCAACTCATTTATATGCCATAAGAACGCAAAGGAAAGCGATACTCCGAGGGTTTTACATACACTGTCCAAGGTTTGTTTTCAGACCCAAGCCATTGTTTCCAAGAGCTCATGGGATATCCAAGAGAGCAGCTTGCATCAAATCTCCAGAGCTCTAAATCTTGAGTCCCTGGATTGATCACAAAACCAAAATAGAACTCAGGCCAATTGGTATCTGCAAAGATTAAGCATCGAGGAGAAAGTCCTATTTCACAAGCAGCGCTAGTGATAAAGTTGTGTATATCAAAAGAAAAGCCGATGGAGTTTTGCGCAAGCAATAAACAAGCTTTGGCTATTTTTTTCATTTGAGCTGCAGAAATAAAGTCGGCTTTTGGTAGAGAAAATTGCTCTAGGATTTCTTGTAGTTTGGGATTCCAGATAGAAGAGAGAAGTTTTTGTAAAACCTCTTTGCAGTTTGCAGCTGGAGTCAGGGGTAATTGCTGATAGAGAAAAGCATCTATCTCATCAGAAGCTATTGTGGGAAATGCCTCTAGCGTTTGCTCTCTAAATTCTTTGGGTGTTTGTAGAAGATAATTGATTTTACCTGAAGAGATCTGCTGCAGGAGATATTGCTGCATTTGTGGGCTTAAAAGCATCTGTTGATAAAACTGGACGCCAGGATGGATAAACGCATCGCGTACCCAAGTATAAGTAAAACCATGATCCTCCCATCCTTGTTTAAACAAAGGCTTTGAGGGAAGTAGAAGAAAAGCATGCACAGGCGAGTTCATCAATATCGCTTGTGTCTCTTTAAAATTTGCAGGTGGTATCTCTTTTAGTGTATCTAATAAAAAGATCAGCAGCTCAAGTGGGCTCTCTACCACTTTTTGCTCTAATGTGACTTTATCCGTGCAAAAATAATTTTGCACCAGGGTTTGCATTGTTCCTCCTGAGATGTAACACCAGGGATCTTTGCTCTTCATCCGCTTTTGGACATTTAGAAAAAAAGCCCTCTGATGAAGGTGTGATACAATAGCAGCTACTATTTCTGTGATGATTTCTTGTTCTTTGGCTTGGACAAAGAGCAAAGACTCTGTAACTAAAAAAAAATCGCGTAAGAATTGGTTAAACTCTTTTTCTGTTTCAATAGCCGTCCACAGAGAAGCATCTGCTCTTCCATGCTTGTAAAAGAGACGAAAACCAGCAGGAGCATCTTCCTCGCTTATACTCACTAGCTGGGGATCATATACCTCCTGAAAATAGCTAGGTAATTGATCTAGATAATACTGAACAATCATCGAAAACACAGAGTTTAACCCATTAGCTTTGCCTATTAATCGATCCCGACGATCTATGCAAGCTTGCAAATGATGAGAGAGGCTTTGATATTCTGCTTGAAAACTTCGGATACGGCTTGTTGTATCAGCACGATTGATCATCCCTTGTACAGCTCGTAATTGATCTGCTGTAATCTCAACTTCTCTCTGCAACTTACCTATCTCTTGATGATAGACTTCTAGCTTCTCCTGAAGATATCTGTGGATAACAAAGCCCAAGCCCTCTGGTTCTTCTGGAGAGAATCCAAGAGCTGTATATAGGTGCCAACGGATTAATTGGGGGTTGGCTTCAGAAAAAGAGGCTAGTGTAAACTCCCATGCTTTTACTAAAGCATTCTCCGTCAAACCAGTAAATGCAGCTTGCATTCTTTGCACAGACTGATTTGTGGATTTTTCCACTTTTTGCAAAAGCTCTGTTACGCTCGAGCAAGAAGAAAGCAGGGGAGAGCAGATGGTTTGCATCTGCTGCATTTGTTTTTCTAAGGATCGTTTTTGATCGATTACACCACAGGCTTTTAAGGCCTGTAAAATCCCAGGTGATAGCAAAGCCCTCTCGTGCAGACTTTGTTTACAATATATGCTTGTATATGTTGTGCTCATAACAGCAATGTATTCATTGCCGTTATAGATTCTTTTTAACTGGCCTGTGCTTAACAGTTGATAGAGGTCGACTAAAAATAGAGCCAGCTGCTCTTTCTGTACAAGAATACCTGGTGCTGTAGCAAAACAAGAGCCGATATTTTGACGCAGGGGAGTTAAGCTCGCACAAAGAACGCCGCGACGTATGTCCGATGTATGTAACTTACCTGCAGAAATCCCTAATGAATCAAACAGAAGACTCTCTGCTGCTTTATGACAAACAGGCGGTGAAAATCGATAGAGAAGTTTTACCATTTTTGGAGAGGTAAATTGCTTTAAGATGGCCATCTGATGCTCTGTTATCACAGAGTCGCCATACCCATTGGGATAACAAATAAACCCCTTGTTCTCTAGAAAATCAATGGCATCTTTCAAGATTTTTTGATCTAATTCTCCTTGTTTGTCAATTAATACATTGGCTAATTGGCGAGCGCGAAAAAGAGCGCGAAAAGAAAAACTCATCTGCAGAAAAGAGTGATCGATTAAATGAGAAAATACCCTTTCCGTCTCAAGATCAAATAAAGACTTTTCGGGATAAGACAGTAGTAAATCATAGGTTTGTTGCAAGATCTTTTGATTATCTAAAGCAAAGACGATTTGGTTTGGCAAAAAGAGATCTCCTCTCAAGTTTTTTTTCAACTTTCTATTTTCTCTTGTTATGATTTAGAATCAATTCAAAAAACACAGAAAATAAGGTTTATTATTTATGTTAGTCTATATCGATAAAAAAAAGTATGAGATGCCACCTAGCAGCAGCGCAAAAGATGTAGCAGAAGAATTGCACAAAGTAGCCCCAGAGCTATCTTTAGCTGCTGAAATCAACGGTGTTATTTGTGATCTTTCTACTGTTTTACATGAAGGGGATCAAATCCATTTTATCGACTTTGAGAGTAAAGAGGGAAAAGAAATTTTTTGGCACACCTCTGCGCATGTTCTAGCTCAAGCGGTTTTGCGATTATTTCCAGAGGCAAAACCCACAATCGGACCTCCTATTGAACAAGGATTTTATTACGATTTTGCCAACGTAAAAATATCTGATTCTGATTTCAAAAGCATTGAAAAAGAAGTTCATAAAATCATCGGTGAAAATCATAAACCTATAAGACATGTGCTAGCTGACAAAAGAGAAGCTCTTCTAGCTTTCAAAAGTAATCCTTATAAATGTGAGCTCATAGAAGGATTCTCAGAAGAGGGAATCCTTACTGCTTATGAACAAGCGGAGTTTTTCGATCTTTGTAGGGGGCCTCATTTACCTAATCTAGGCAAAATTAAAGCATTTAAAATTTTAAGAACAGCAGGTGCTTACTGGCGCGGAGATTCCAAACGCGAAATGCTGACTCGAATTTATGCGATTTCCTTTCCCGATCAAAAAATGCTCAAAGAATATGCCACTCTTATAAAAGAGGCTAAAAAACGAGATCACAAGATCTTAGGCCCCAAACTTGATTTATTTTCCCTTAGAGAAGAAGCCCCTGGCATGCCTTTTATTCATCCTAAAGGAATGATTATTTGGAATCGACTCATCCATCTTTGGAGAATCATGCATAAAGAAGCTGGCTACGAAGAGATTAAAACTCCTCAAATTATGAGCCAAGAGCTTTGGGAAAGCTCCTGTCACTGGGAACATTATCGTAAAAACATGTACGCTTTTTCTATTGAAGAGCGTCATTTTGCGATTAAGCCTATGAATTGCCCTGGCTGTATGCTCTATTATAAATCTAAATCTCACAGCTACAGAGAGCTCCCTTTGCGTATTTCAGAACTAGGTCACGTACACAGACATGAAGCATCAGGAGCATTAAGTGGGTTATTTCGTGTACGCAGCTTTCATCAAGATGATGCGCACCTTTTCATGCAAAAATCTGATATCAAACAAGAAATTCTTAACGTGATTGCGCTGATTGAAGAAACGTATAGCAAATTTGGGCTATCCTATTGTTTAGAGCTTTCCACCAGACCAGAGAATAACATTGGCTCTGATGAAGATTGGGAAATGGCAACCAATGAATTAAAAGAAGCTCTTGATGCTTGGGGAAAACCTTACCGGATTAATAAGGCAGATGGTGCTTTTTATGGTCCTAAAATTGATATCCACATTAAAGGTGCACTGCTTCACAGCTGGCAATGTGGAACCATTCAGCTCGACATGGTTCTACCCGAGAAGTTTCAATTGGAATACAAGGATAAAGATGGTCGATTAAAACGCCCGATTATGATTCATCGCGCCTTGTTTGGCTCTGTTGAGCGCTTTATAGGGATTTTGATCGAACATTTTGCAGGTAAGTTCCCTTTATGGCTAAGCCCTTCTCAAGTAAGAATTATACCCATAGCAGATAGACATGAACCTTATGCTCAGGGAGTCTGTAATGTGATTAAACAAGCAGGATTTCAAAGCGATGTAGATGCTTCTCATGAATCAGTGAATAAAAAAGTGAAAAACGCACAATCCATGCAATACAACTACATTCTGATTTTAGGTGATAAAGAGCTAGAGAACCAATCGATTAATTTACGCACTCGCGATAATGTTGTGCATGGAGAGCTTGCGTTGAATGTTTTTTTGCATAAGATTGAGCAAGAGAGGAGTGATTACTCTTTAACATCTTATTTTGCAAAGGAAGTGAATGCCTAGAATTGCAGTTAGTAGTTTTAAAGGAGGGACAGCTAAAACATCCACTTCCTTGCATTTGGGAGCAGCTCTTGCTAAATTTCATCAACAGAAGGTACTTTTGATCGATTTTGATGCACAAGCGAATTTAACAGCAGGATTGGGTTATGACCCCGACGCTCAAGACAGTATCGCTTCTGTTTTGCAAGGAGTAAAAAATATCCATGAAGTCATTCTGCCTAGTGGAATTGCCAATCTTGATTTAATCCCTGCAGATACCTATCTAGAAAGAGTTGAAGTAAGAGGAGCTCTGGCAGCTGATCGTTATTCCCATGAGCGTCTTAAACAAATTTTGCATCTTTTGCAATACGATACCATTATTATAGATACCCCTCCTTCTTTATGTTGGCTGACAGAATCAGCCCTAATCGCAGCGGATTATTCCCTTGTTTGCGTATCCCCTGAGTTTTATAGCATCAAAGGATTACAGCGATTATCTGAATTCATGCAAAGTATTGCAGATCGTCACTCCCTACAGGTTTTAGGAGTAGCACTTTCTTTTTGGAACCCCCGTGGAAAAAGCAACCAAGCTTTCTTAGAAATCATTGAAAGCACCTTTCCTGGAAAAATGTTGCAGACAAAAGTGCGTCGCGATATCTCTGTTTCAGAAGCCTCTATCTTTGGTAAACCTCTCTTTGAAATAGCTCCCAAAAGCAGGGCTTCTGAAGATTATATCTCGCTTACTAAAGAGCTCTTAACCCGCATGTAAAACAGCTGGACACCCATGGCTAAAATAAATACCCTTCTCTCTCAACGTTTAAAAACAGCTTCTGAGAAGCTCTCGAAAATGACTAACTTAGTGGAATTATCCTCTAGTGGAAATCTCTCCAGCTTTGCTGGGGTGTTTCGCGTAACTGTTCTTAATGAAACGGAAAAACAAACGTTAAAAAATATTCTCAACCAATACAAAAATGAGAACCAAGAAGTGATCCAAGATCTAGAATATCTATCCTCTCTCACAGCAGAAGTAAAAGCGATCAATAGCCAAGCCATCATTTTGCACGGAGAGAGAATACAAAAAGCACAACAGATTTTAACCAGTTATCAAGAAGGAGCTTTTAGCGCTTGGCTCATTTGTACCTATGGAAATAGACAAACTCCTTATAATTTTCTGCAATATTATGAGCTATACAGAGCTATTCCTGTTTCTATGCAAGCTCAGCTAGATCTTATTCCCCGTCAAGCAGCTTATAGTTTAGCCAGTCGCCAAGGACCTCTTGCGCAAAAACAGCACATTATAAAAACCTATCAAGGGCAATCTAAACAAGAATTACTAGAACTCATCCGAATCACTTTCCCTTTATCCATGAAAGATAAACGAGCCCAAGATGTAGCAAATATGACTATCTTAAATTTGCAAAAAATCCTTTTACAAATAAAAAAACCTACCTTTTGCCCCACAGATAAACAAAAACAACAGCTCTTTAGCTTACTCAAAGAACTTAAAAACTCGGTTGAAGCTCTAACATGACTAATCATTATACTTCTCTATTAGCTTCTCGCTATGCCAGCGCAGAAATGTCCGCTATTTTTTCGCCCCATTTCAGATATACCACTTGGAGGCAGCTATGGATTGCTCTTGCCAAAGCGCAAAAGCAATTAGGGCTTACCATTTCACAAGAACAGATAGAAGAGATGCAAGCGGCTTCCCACTCCATCGATTTTACAAAAGCAGCTATTTATGAAAAAAAATTCGGCCATGATGTCATGGCACACATTCACACTTTTGCAGATCAATGTCCTAAAGCTAGCCCTATTATCCATCTAGGAGCTACTTCTTGCTTTGTCACCGATAACACCGATCTGATTCTCATAAGAAAAGCTCTACAATTACTAGAAAAGAAATTGATCCAAGTCATTCGTCAGCTGTGTATTTTTGCTGAAAAGCATGTAGATCTTGTTTGTTTAAGCTATACGCATTTTCAGCCCGCTCAACCCACGACTGTGGGAAAAAGAGCTTGTCTTTGGCTACAAGACTTGAACTTTGATTTAGAGCAATGTAGCTCTGTGATTAAAGAACTTCGTTTTTTAGGAGCTAAAGGAGCTACAGGGACACAAGCTTCTTTTGTAAACCTGCTGGGAAGCAGAGAAAAAGCACAAGCTTTAGATCAATTAGTTGCAAAAGAGCTAGGCTTTTCTCATCTTCTTCTCATCTCTTCTCAAACATACCCTCGTAAGCAAGATATTTCGATTCTTGCTTTTTTAAGTCAAATCGCTGCTTCTGCTCACAAATTTGCAACCGATTTGCGCTTATTAGCTCATCTTAAGGAAATCGAAGAGCCTTTCTCTTCAACCCAAGTAGGCTCATCCGCAATGCCCTATAAAAGAAACCCTATGCGTAGCGAACGTATTTGTGGGCTTTCTCGTTTCTTATTTTCTTTAAATGAAAATCCTCTTTATACAGCGGCTACACAATGGTTAGAGCGTAGTTTAGATGATTCTGCAAATAGGCGTTTTTGCATCCCAGAGGCTTTTTTATGCGCTGACGCCATCTTAGATCTTTTATGTTTTATCACTTCCTCTTTGGTCGTTTATCCTAAAATGATTGAAAAACATCTGGCAGAAGAAATGCCTTTTTTAGCTACAGAGCACATTTTAATGCAGTTGGTCAAACAGGGAAAAGATCGCCAAAAAATGCACGAACGCTTAAGAGAACATAGCCTTCTAGCTAGCCGTGAAATCAAAGAAGAAGGCAAAGCCTGTGATCTTTTACATAAAATTGCTCATGATCCAGAAATAGGCCTTTCTTTAGATGAGCTCAAAAAAATGACAGCAGCAAAATACTTAGTAGGCTGTGCCAAAGAGCAAACACAGGAATTCTTGAACGAAGTAAAGCTTATTTTAGCTAAATATCAAAATCTATCTACTTACTCCGCTAAGATGGAGATTTGAGCATAAACCCAGCGCTTGCATTTCTTCTCTAATTTTCTCTCTTACATCCATACTCGGTTGCATTAAAGGCAGGCGTAAATGAGGGAGACAATAACCCATTTGAGATAGCGCATATTTTACGCATTGCGGATTGCTCTCAAGGAATAAACTCGCGCATAAAGAGTGATATTTTTCATACAGCTTGCCCGCTTCCTCAAAGCTCTGATCAGATAATAGACAAAGCAATTGCTGCCACTCTTTAGGAAGGAGGTTTGCTATTACAGAGATGCATCCTTTAAATTTTAGTGCCATCAAAGGAACTACTAGATGATCATCCCCGCAAAAAAGAGGCTTCTTTATCTCTTGAGAAAGTCTAACTGCATACTCAATATCTGCTGTGCTCTCTTTAATTCCCCATACATAAGGATCTTTTGCAATCTCTACTAAGGCCTCTATAGAAAGCTTAATGCCTGTTCTTCCTGGATGATGATAAACAAAAATAGGAACTTTTACAGAGCATACCTCTTTATAATGCGCAATACAACCTTGAATACCGGGCTTGGTATAGTAAGGTACAATTACAAGACAAGCATCAACCCCGATATTTTTTGCTGCTTGCGTAAGCTCAATCGTAGTAGATGTGCTGCTGGTTCCTGTTCCTGCAATGATCGGAATACGCCCATTTGCCATCTGAACACCCTGCTTGAAAATGTCTAACTTCTCTTGCAGAGACAAACTTGTACCCTCTCCTGTAGAACCACAGAGAACAATCCCTTGAGAACCTTGTTCCATATGCCACTTGATTAAAGCGCTTAGCGCTAAATGATCAACGGCTCCCTCTTGCGTAAATGGGGTGACTAGAGCAACAATAGATCCTGTTAACATTTTGCCTCTCTTTTCATTTGCAACCACAATAAGATCCCACATAAAAATACCATCGCAGCACCAATGTAGATCGGCATGGTAAAAATACCCACTGCTAGAATACTTCCAAAGATCCCGGTTATAATTTCTGCTAGAGTTTGTACAGAGGTTAATACCCCCAAAGCCTGTCCTTGTATATGACTTTCTGCTGTATTAGAAATCAATAAAGAACCGTGTGTAATGACAACTCCTAAACACAAGCCCACTAAAGGGATAGTAAGAAGCAAAGCATATACATTTGCCGGTAAAACAACAGCTACAAAACTTACAGCTAAAAGAAAAGAAAATAGGCAAAGCACTTGAATAGGCTTTAAACGGCGAGAGAGCCAGGGAATCAGAAAAAGCACGCCTAACATCAGAGAAAAAGAAGTATAAACCATTTCATAAGACAAAACAGCTGGAGAAAAGCGGAACTGTCTTTCTAAGAATACAGGTAAAAAGCGAAAAAAGGAAAAATATCCTATGGCCAGCAATAAGTTACATAAATAAAACAGCCTCATTTTAGGCGCTTTGAGTTTTCCAGATAAAGAAGGAAAAAAAACCATTTTCTCTACTCTGCGGAGCTGCAGCGTTTCTTTTGCATACCAAGCAATCACAAAAATCCCCGTTAACGTCATTAATGCAGCTATCCAAAAAGGAGTGGCAAAAGTAAACCAAGGAACCAAGCTTGAGTCCGCCAATACCCCTCCCATTAAAGGGCCAATGATAAATCCCAAAGAAATACAAATATTCAACCAACCAAAATACACAGGCTTTCGATGCTTGTGTTCATCTAACCCTGTCACATCAGCAATCACAGATTGCGCTATTGTCACATTTCCCTCGCAAAAACCACACACAATCAAACCGATAACCATCCCAGTAATCGAATAATGGTATAGAGAAAAAGCGATCATTACATATCCAAGAGTAGTTCCCATCAAAGAAAAGAGAACCACTTTTTTTCTTCCATGTCGATCAGAAAGAGAACCTAACACAGGAGATCCAAAAAACTGTCCTAAAGGAAACGCTGCCATAACAGTTCCCAATAAAATCATCCTTAATTGGTAAGAAAGATGTGGAGCAATCGAGGTTTGCGAATCTAAAAACATCTTAGGCAAAATCGGAAGAGGCAAAGAAAAGCCAATATAGGCAAATAAAACTACTAACGCATAAGGAAAAAGTATTTTCTGAATGTGTTTCGGCATTAAAGATATCCTTTAAAAACAAGACTTAATCATAAAGTCGAGATTTATCGTTTTTCCAAGAAGTTACTACAAGGTTGAGATCTATATTATTTTCCATGTTTAGGTAAAACAAAAACTTTTTGAGGGTCCTTGAAACTTGTTGATACTTCCACAAGCAATCCTTTTTGGCACATCTCTTTAAGGCGGGTTGTAGTTGTGCGGCGTGTAACCTTCCAAATCTCTTGAGCCATCTTAGCATTGATTTTATTATGCTTTTTTAAGTAATGAAAAATGGGTTCTTGCCAAAAAGTAGAAGGAATGTTCTTTATTGACTTTGGATAGAGTGTCACACGAAAAAAATGGCCTAACTCTTCAAATTTTGGTAGAGGGATATGCTGATGTTGACAAACATCTAGCATTCTTTTGAGTCCAGAACCCCAGTGTTCAGTCAATTTTAACTCTCGGAATGTTCTGCCTAATACTTTATTACGAAGCTGAGAAACTCCAGAAAGGGCGCTATCAAGGCTTAGTCCAAATGGCAAAGATCCGGGATTAGTAACCTCTAATCGATCATCAAAAATAGCAATTTGAATGGGAGAACGATGATTAGCATAGTCAGCATGGACTAAAGCATTCATAATAGCTTCACGAAGAAGCATAGGGGCGTATTGCGGCGTTTCTTCACGTCTAATTCCTTTTATGGAAAAACCGATAGAAGTGTGACGACGGATAAAGGAAAGGGCTTCTTCTAATGCTTGTGGGAGAGGACTTTTAATTTCTTGGTCATCAATAGCTGCATTTTTTAAAATTCCTTCAAAACGAGCCATTCTCACAATTGGATCAATGAAAATCTTATCTCGATTTTTTCCGAAAAGCAAAAGGCCCCCTTTTGTTGGATAGGTTTCTGATTGATAAGTAGTAAATAATTCTAAAGCTTTAGCCTTTGCTTGCGTAAACGTTTTTCCTACAGTCAAAAATAATTGCTTAGCTAACTCAAAATCAAAATCATCAAAAGAAAATCTACAATCAGGAAGTTGATCAAAAGATGTGTGTTCTTTTAAACGTCGTATCTCAGCAATAATATGTGCATCCGCTAAACGATTGGTCGATCCAAGACGTATGAACGTTCCTTCAACTTCTCCTTTGGATTTTAAGTGATAAAGACCTGGACTATAGGGAACAGTGACGATTAAAATATCACGCTCTCGCCAAGAACAAAATTGTAAATTTGGAATAAGTAAAGGAGAAACCGAGTCAGCAATAACATTAGCAATTTTTTCCTCTTCCTTCAAGACATCTGATAAACCAATCACCTCTTTTGTCTCATTCTTGATACCAAGAAGTAACACACCTCCAGCCGTATTGGCAAAGGCAATTACAGTTTGTACAATTTTTTGCAAAGATTGACTATTTTCTTTAAATTCAAGTGTTTTTCCTTCACTTCTTGACAGGAACTGTTCTAACATCATAAGATTGATCTCCATGAACTAACATAGAAATTAACATAGAAAAACATAATTGTCAAAATTTTCCATGTTAAATTCCATAAGAAAATGCGTTTTATTTTAACTCATCTCCCCACTTAAGTCTTTTAGTAATAGAGTAAAGCTCTTTATCTTTTCTACTGATCGTTTTTTCTATAAGACCTGATTCTGTACAGAGCTTTAGCTTTACAAATCCTGAGCCTTTGAAAGGGTGGCGAATCACACGAGAGGAACTAGTAGAAACAGGCGCACGAGAGAAGATCAGATAGGAGAACTTTTCATCTTCATAGTTTAAAGAGCCTTCTTTTAACTGGCGGTGAAGCGAAGACCTAGGTAATCGCACAGAAAAATGGCACCAGTCGTTTTTAGCCATAGGACAGCTCTCTCTATGCGGACAAGGAGCGAGTAAAAAAGCTCCTAAATTCAGCAACTGCTCTCTTGCTTTTCGAATAAAAGGAAACCCTTTAGGGGTGCCAGGTTCGAGCAAAATGAAAATTTGTTCTGTTTTGTTCCATAGGGATTCTATTATTTGCAATTGATCTTCTTCGCTCATTTCACATAAAGAATAAGAGGCTACAACCAGATCTTTCGCAGAAGAAGGGATGCCTTTTGTGACATCTTGCAACATCCAGGTAACTTCTACACTTGTTGGATGAGACAATAGCTTTCCTAGTTTAATGAAACCGGGATCTCTCTCTAAAAGAGTTGCTTGTTGTAGAGAAAAAAAAGACTCAGCTGCTAAAAGCACGCTTGCTGGCCCTGCGCCACAGTCTAGCAGAGAACGAATCGAGGAAAGATCAAAGCGTTTTTGTAGCTCTTTGAATACATAAGAGATCGCAGCATAGGTAGCTGGAAGACGAGAACATAAATAAGCTATTCTAAGAGAATCTGAAGAAAGGGTTTCTGTTTGATTTTTTTTTTGACGATAAGTAGAAGACAAACTCTGTGCTTGTTTTACCCAGTTTTTTAGAGAAGTTCCTTGGATGAAAGATTGAATTTTAGATTCTAGCGAGGATACCATCTTTAAGGTAACTGCCAATGAATCGGTTCTTTACCCCATTTTTTTAAGGCTTCGTTGATTTGAGAAAAATGACGGCAGCCAAAGAATCCCAAAGCTGAATAAGGAGAAGGATGTGCAGCTGTCAACACAACATGAGAGGTTATTTTTTCTTCTAAAACAGCGCCTATCTTTTCCTGAGCCGATTTTCCCCAAAGCACAAATACAAGAGGGTCTTTTCTTTCCACTAACTTAGCAATCACCGCATCGGTAAAAATCTCCCATCCACGCCCATAATGCGATTTGGGCTCACCCGCGCGTACAGTAAGCGTTGCATTCAGCAATAACACTCCCTGTTTAGCCCACGAAGATAAACAGCCTTCTTTGGGTAAATTCATGTTTAAATCTTTGTTTTGCTCTTTAAATATATTTTTCAAAGAAGGGGGTTGGGGTATTCCACAAGGAACACTAAAGCTCAAACCATGTGCTTGTCCTGGGCCGTGATAAGGATCTTGCCCCATGATTACCACTTTTACTCTCTCAAATGGGGTATGTAAAAAAGCATTGAAGATCAACTCTTCAGGAGGGTAGATGATTTTATTCTCAGATTTTTCCTGCGCTAAAAATTTTTTAAGTTCCGCAATATAAGGCTTAGCAAGTTCTTCCTTTAATACCTCATGCCAACTAGCCGCTAATTTCATGCCCATACAGATCACACTATAATGAAATAGAATGGATTTTACTCAAAAAAAGAAAAGAAAGCAAAAAAAACCTTACCTTAAGGCAGAGGAATTGTATAGGAGGGTTTGCAATGTGTTTCTTTAACCTTAAGAAGGGTAAAAAGAGAAACAAGCAAATAAAGAGGAAGAGTGATAAAAACGGTTTGATAAGCATCTACCGAAAAAACCCTTGCTCCTTCTATTAATCTTCCGTCCCAGTGCAAGTCGAGAAACTTGCCAGTTAATGGATCAGAAACAGCTCCAAGAAGTGCATCAAAAGCGTTCATAAACCCGATGGCCGTTGCGGCAAGAATTGGTAAATTAACCTCTCGAATCATAGTAAAACAGAGCAAAAAACTGCTGATAGAAAATCCAAAAATAAACAATAAAAAGCCAAGTACATAGATAGAAAGGCCAGATACATAAATCACTGTAGATATCGCAATAAGCGCTAATGTAGTTCCCCATAGCATAACAATGCGCCTACGACCCAGCCAATCGGAAAACCATCCAAAAATAGGAGCTCCAACAGCAAAACCAATAAAAATCAGAGAAACCATTTGCGCCGAACTGTGGTGGGTTAGCTCAAATGCCTCCATGATAAAAGAAACGCCCCATAATCCTCCAAATACCATTACAGGAGCAAAAGCAAAACCACTGTAGATAGAAAGCCACCAAGATTGAGGATTTTGAAAAATCTGTTTGATGCTATCAAAAAGAGAAATCCTAGTAGGGACGATATGTTTTTCTCTTTTATGATCAGGAGCTTTATCCCGTACAACAATCCAAAAAACAACAGCTAAAATAAGCCCTGCTATTCCAATCAACTCTATGGCATAACGCCACTCTACCTTTCGAATAAAAACAGCCAAAGGAGCTTGTCCGCCCACAGCTCCTAACATGGCTACGGTCATCATGAGACCTGCCATAAAAGCAAACTGTCTAAAAGGAAACCAGTTCGCAATGAGTTTTAAGCAATTAACAACGGCAAAAGCTGCGCCAATACCGGTTAGAAATCGTCCTATTCCTGCCAAAATCAAGGAATCTGCTCTAGCAAAAATAAGACTTCCTGCCGCGCATAAAAAAATGGCAACTGTTGTGGTTTTCCTAGGACCGAATTTATCTAAAAGTAAACCCGCTGGAATTTGTAGAAGCAGATAGGCATAGAAATAACTAGCCGCTAAGTTCCCCAATTCTACACCACTAATGCCAAAAGCCTTCATTAAAGTCCCTGTCATTACGCTTGGAGATACTTCAATAGCATACTTGTAAAACATAAAAACTGCGCTAAGAAGCCAAATACTCCAAGCACGGATGGGATACATTAATTTTTCACGGGTCATTTTTATCATCAGATTTTAATTTTGCTTTAAAGTTTGTGATGAACAATAGCATTTTTTCACCTGAATGGTCCAGTGTTTTTGATTGACAAAAGGAGGATCTAAGACTTAGTATCCATGGCTTTAGTTCAAGAACACGCGGTATTAAAATGAAAGATCTAGCAGAAAACAACCTTGTGCGCTTTAAAAATATTTCTAAAAAAAAAGAAGCTATTTACGCAAATTTCAAGGTAGCAGGTGTAAAGTCAGGAGTGAATTTTTCTGCTTCTATCTCTGTAGACATATCCGCAGCAGAAGTGCATGCTGGTGACGTTTTAGAAAAAATTATCGAAGAATGCGCTCGAATTGGCGTCAAAGAATTTAAGCGCGCAGAATTTCAATTTGAAGGGCTCGCTTCCATGTAAATCTTTATCTGGGTGTAGCGCAGCTTGGCTAGCGCACTAGCATGGGGTGCTAGGGGTCGGAGGTTCAAATCCTCTCACC
>PSRO01000066.1 GCA_003176115.1 Chlamydiota bacterium
AGAGAAAAGATTATGCGATAGGATCAAATCTATTGTATTACTAGATGAAGGATGGACATATCCACAACTAGCACATGCTCTACTTCTAGAAGATGATACGATAAGACGTTATCATAGAATCTATTTAGGAGGTAAAGAAGCCTTACTGAGTAAACTATATAGGAAAAGCTTGCCGACTTAACCAAAGCCAGCTTGAGCAGCTAAAAACCTACGTGAAAGAAGAAGTTCCGAATTCCGCTAAACAAGTGATCCATTTTGCTAAGAACCACTTATGATTTCCTTAATAAAAAAGTTCGTAACAATCGATATTAGGAAAAATTTTTAGACTTTAAGAATACAATTTGTGCTTTTTTTGAAAATATTCCTAAATATCGTGAGGAATTGCAGCCCCTTTTATTTAAAAAATTTCATATTGTACATTCTTAATTCGAAAATCATTGAGTATACAAGACAATACTGTTCTTTTTATCCATTGCAACGATTCAATTGCAAGCTGCTCTGGAGAATCCATTGGAGTATCAAGCAAAAGAATTTTCCTATCTAATTGGTAAAACAAGATTTAAAGATAATTTGTTAAATATGCATTTCCAGCTATATCAAGGGTATATCAAAAATACCAATCTCCTGCTCACTCGTTTAAAAGAGCTAGAGAGTCAAGGAAAAAGGAGCTTAGCTATGAATATGGAGCGCTTAAAAGACGTTTTGCTTGGGAAATATGATGGTATGCGTTTACATGAGTTGTATTTTACAAATCTAGGAGGGAAAGAGCCTATGCATCCCTCTTCTTCTTTGTCTCAAGGGATTGTCAAGGATTTTGGATCTTATGAAAAATGGAAACAAAGTTTTACGGCAACTGGAAAGATGCGTGGGATTGGCTGGGTTATTTTATATCAAGATTTAAAGAGCAATCGCTTAATTAATACTTAGATGAACATGATTTGGGCCATCTTGCAGGGGGAGAGCCTTTACTTGTAATGGATGTTTTCGAACATGCATACATTACTCAGTATAGACTTACATAGAGAGCAATACATCGATGATTTTTTCCATGCAATTGATTGGGGGGTTGTAGAAGGTAGATATAACAAGCCATCATAATACACGCTTGCTGAATTTCTAATCTTAGAAACGCAAAAATTTTGGCTCATTAGCGCGTGATGTAGTAGAGCTAGCTTTATCTTAGCGAGCTTTAACCGTTTTGCGAATTTTCAAAGCAACAACAATTAATACGATTAGACTGAAAAGGCTCATCATTCCAGCTGGAAAAAAATGTAGGCTTTTTGCAAAGCGATGAGTAAAGAAAGCGTCTAGAGTGAATATAAATGCTAAGGCTATATATTGCGCCAGTAATTTACCCCGAGCAATTGCATAAGATAGCAGGAACAGTACAGATCCACACAATAACCCAGAAATAAGAGAAGCTGTGCTAGAGGCTTTCCAATGACCGATTAGCCCTCCGATCAAAATTAATAAGCCATATACACTTAAAATTGATGCAGTGATTTTCATAAATTATCTCCTTCTCTAGTGAAAAAAGAGTATACGAAATAGGTTGATTTGCGCGCTACCTTGTTAATGAATATTTACTAGTAATAATTTGAAAAAAACACAGGGTTGTTTTCTTGATTTTGTTCATAAAATGAGATAAAATAAGATAAATTTTTTACTTCTATGAAAACAAAATTACTAACTTCTAATCAGTTACATGAAGCAGCAAGGCTTCTTCATCAGGGACAACTTGTAGCTATTCCTACAGAAACGGTCTATGGGTTAGCTGCTCTTATTTCTTCTGAATCAGCCATCTCTTCTATTTTTACAGTTAAAAAAAGACCAGCGGATAATCCACTTATTGTACATATTGCAAATCTTAACCAAGTAGATCGAATAGCTCTGCCTCCTTCCAAATTATTTTTTCAATTAGCAGAGGCTTTCTTTCCAGGGCCTTTAACGATTATCATTCCACGTCACCGTAATTTATCCCCTTTGATTTCAGCAGGATTAGGATCTGTTGCTATTCGCATGCCATCTCATCCAATTGCAACAGATCTTATACAGATGTTAGGAGCTCCTATTGTAGCTCCTTCTGCTAACCTTTCAGGTAGACCTAGTGCAACTGATGCGCAGCATGTGTTAGATGATTTTGCTCGGAAAATATCTGCTGTTATTGATGGGGGAAGAACTACTCTTGGAGTGGAATCAACTGTAATTAGCTTACTATCTGACCCACCTGTAATTTTACGCCCTGGAAATATTACAAAACAAGAGATTGAGAACGTGCTGGGGACAACTATAGATGTGAAAATATCTTTGCAAAAAGGACCTGTTTATTCCCCTGGAATGAAGTATCGGCACTATGCTCCCTGTATTCCTATTAAGCTCTTTTATGAAAGGAAGCAGATTGATTCCTATTGTAAAAAAATGAATTCTAATAGGCGGATGTTACTTTCTATAACCGCTCTTCCTATAGCAAATTGCGACCACTACAAGCTTAGTACACAAGATTTATATGCATGTTTTCGTCATGCAGAAAAAAAGGATTATAGTGAAATTTTAATTTTTTGTGATCCTATGGCTCAAAGCAATATAGCCTTGATGAACCGCCTAATAAAAGCTTCAAGTTAAATATTCGTTAATCAACTTAAAACCAAATTGGTTTAAAAATTCCATCTTATCTAAGGATAGTTGGGTGAATACAGTGCTTAAATCCGATTCTTGAGGATTTTGTTCACTAAACAAACGTGCTGCTTGTATTAATGTGGTAGTTTGCAAAGGTTTTGTTAATAGCTCTATTATTTGCTTAGCATTTTTTTTTGTTCTTGGTGGAAGGGGATAGTGCTTTGCTTTATAATAAAGCTCTGTTATAGTTAAAGAACACTTTCTAAGAAAGTTAGTGTCTTTAGCAAGATTGTTTGACTTAAATAATTTAGTTAAATTATTTTGCAAATCTTGGATGCAATTGCAAAAAGCACGGCTATATGCTGCTTGTTTAGCATCTAGTTTGTATTGAAAGATTATTGTCTCTAGTTCCCTTTGTTCACTAGAAGTAGATATCTGTTTTTTGTAAGAGTTTGTCTTCGTTTTATTTTTTAATTTACTTGTATGAATCTTTTTGTTTGTAACTATCATCTATTTAATCCTCAAATGTATTTTTTACTGTATTACAGATAAATAGTTATTTGTTAAATTAGATGCAATGTTTTTTTAAATAATAGATGCTAATTTAGCATGACTTTATTAATCTATATGGGCTAACTTTAGTCCTACAATTCCGATAATAATTAGAGATAAAGAGATTAAGCGTATGACATGATAGGAATCGCCAAAAAAGATGATCCCACAAATTACTGTACCAGCAGCGCCAATTCCTGCCCACACAGCGTATGCTGTACCAATGGGAATAGTCTTCATTGCCTGAGATACGCAAAAGAAACTAAAAAAAATGAAGACAATGGTAATTAAACTTGGAACCAGACGAGTGAACCCTTGGCTGAACTTCAATGCAATTGTAAAGCAAATTTCAAAAAAACCGGCTAACAGTAGAAAAAACCAAGCGAGTGACATGTCAGGACCTTAAAAAAAATTAAATTCAAGAATAGCAATTCTGTAAAAAATAGCAAGAGATCTTAAAATTTAAGCATATAAATGACCTATATCATTCCAAGTGTTTATTACTCGAACACTGTCATCAAAACTTAATAGGGAAATAGAGGCTGTAGTTAGCATAAAAAGGTTTGCTTGACTAGAAGGAACCTGCAACCATTGTGTAAGAAATAGACGTAAAAAATGACCATGAGAAAAAATTAAGACATTTCCTTGAGTAGATTGAATTTTATCTAGGATAGTATTAGCTCTGTTTTTTACATCTTCGGTAGATTCTCCATTAGGAGCGCCATTGATAAAGATATTCCATCCCGGAGCTTTTGTAAGGATTTGTCGTTTTGTCCATCCTTCGTAGAGACCATAATCCCATTCTCTTAAATCAGCATCTATATTTGCAGTTTTAGAAAAACCCGCTAATTCGCAAGTCTCTAAAGATCGTTTAAGAGGGCTAGTTAAGACAAGCTCAAAATGTATTCTGGATAATCGTTTTTTAAGAAGTCCTGCTTGTTTACATCCTTGAGTTGTTAAGGGAAGATCGGTAGAACTGGTATGTTGGCCTGTTATAGACCATTTTGTTTGCCCATGACGAACAAGGTAAAGCTCATTCATGAATGATTTGCCTTTGCTAAAAGTGCATTTTCTATTAATGTTTGCCAGATTATGAAATTGACAGCTGTTTTGCAAGAACATAAAGAAATATCTATTGCTAGCCCAATTTGTTTTGAGCAGGTATTTGCTATGGAATACACGAATTGTTTAGTTTTTCATTCCCTAGATCTAGAAAAAAAAGTGCAAAAAAAATTATCTAGACGATTGTTAAACCAAAGAGAAAAGTGGTTAGGATGCTTTTATGCTAAAGATATTCTTTATGGCTGCCAAGTACAATTAACCATTGCTTGGATTAATCAAAAAGCGGGATACGGGGTGTTTGCTAATCAGGAAATTGCTAGGAATACCTGCATTGGAGAGTATACTGGTTTAATCCGCAAACGCTCTTGGTTTGAAGGAGATAACAACATTTACTGTTTTGAGTATCCCATCTTAGAATATAAGAGAAGCCCTTATGTAATTGATGCACGCTCAATGGGAAATCATACGCGCTTTATCAATCATAGCACAGAACCAAATATAGATTCTGCTTTAGCTTATTACCAAGAAAAACGGCACATCATTCTCTATGCAAACAAAGATATACACAAGGGTTCACAACTATGTTACGATTATGGCCCAAATTATTGGAAAAATAGGGGGCCTTTTATCCAATTTTAATTGTTAATGCCCAGTAATTGCATTTCGAAAATTAAAGCGACATTAGGACCGATATGAGGCTCAAAGCCTCTTTCTCCATAAGCCAAATAAGAAGGAATAAATACCTGCCATTTATCACCGACTTGCATTTTTTGTAGAATTTCCGACCAGCCTAAAATAACTTGATTTAAACCAATGACTAAAGGCTCTTCTCTTTGATAAGAAGAATCAAACACTTTACCATCGATATAGGAGCCTCGATAATGAATTTTTACAGTATCTAATGCAGTTGGATGAGGGCCTTCTTTTGCAGCCTTTTCTAGTACTTTATATTGAAGCCCGCTATTGAGCGTTACTATGCCCTCTTTATTTTTATTTTCTAATAAAAAGGCTTCGCTTCTTTTTTTATTTTCTTCCGAAAGTTGAGTGAAAAATTCTTTTTGCTTAGCTTGAATTTGCTGTTTAAGAGCTTCTACAATAGAGGTGATTTCTTCTTGAGGTAGTTGAGGTTCTGCACCTGAGGTGCCATGTTCGATCCCTTCTAAGACATATTTAAAATCCATCTCTCCAAATTGCTGTATTAAGTTTTTTCCTGTTTCTAATCCAATGACATAGCTTACTTTTTCTTTTGTCGTTTGCATTGTCAGGTCTCCAATTTTTGCTTTTAGATGAGCGGCTATATATAACGGATTTTGAATTGAGGAACAAGGCTTTTTCTTTTAGGCTTAAGGGACTAGAGCTTTTTTCTTATTAATTTAATGTAAATTTTTGATTATAAATTGTTTTTTTTTAATCTAATTATTGATAAAATGCTCAGAAAGTTTAAAGGAAAGTATGAAGTTTATTATTGATCAAAATATTTGTTTACAAGATGTTCTAAAAAAACATTTTCCTAAAAGTTCAAAAACCACTCTGCGTTCTTGGATTCACTCTGGGCGGATTTTGATAGATGATCGTTATGCAATAGACCTTGATGTAGAACTGAAACAAGGGCAATTTGTTACTGTTCGAAACAAGTTTGTTTTTTTAGATGAAGGTATTAAGGTTCTCTATGAGGATGATGCGGTAATTGTTGTGGAAAAGCCAGAAGGGATGCTTAGCGTAGCGACTGATTTTGAAACGCAAAATACACTGCAAAACATCTTAAAATTGAGATTGCGCCGCAAAAATGTCTTTGCTGTCCATCGTCTAGATCGTGAAACATCTGGTGTTATGATGTTTGCTTGCAGTGAGTCCGCTAAACAATCTCTTAAAACCCAATTTGCAGAACGCCATATACAAAAAGTTTATTACGCTCTAGTAGAAGGAAAGCTTGCAACTCAACAAGGGTGCTGGCAAAGCTATTTAAAAGAAGACGAGAAGTATTTCGTTCGCAGCACTTCTCTAGAAAATGGTACATTAGCCGTTACTGAGTTTGATCAAATATGGAGCAATAAACAGTTCTCGCTTTTACGTTTGAAATTATTAACCGGTAAAAAAAACCAATTGCGCGTACATTGCTCGGAAGCAGGTCATCCTATTATAGGGGATAAAAAATATCGAGCAAATGCAAATCCGCTCAGACGTATGGCCTTGCATGCGTATTCTCTGGTCTTCTTACATCCCATAAAACAAAAAAAAATGACATTTGTTGCGCCTTTACCTAATAGTTTTTATAAAATTGCGCACATCAAAAATCTTGGCTTAGAAGGCTAAAAAATGAAATACATTTTATCTTTATTATATGCACAAGTTAACCACTTAGACTATACAAAGGTTCAAGATCTTTCTATCCCTTCAGCTTTTTTAGATAGAGAAGTGGAAAAGGTAATTTAAAAAACGGTCTACAAGCATAGAGGATCCGGAGAAATACCCAGGTATGGCACATTTTGTAGAGCATCTATTGTTTATGGGTACAAAAACTTATCCTCGTCATTTTTGGGGTCTAAGTATTTTGAAAGCGCCATTTTGTTAGCTATCCTAGTCTCTTACAGAGGATGAAGATCCTTACAATGAGCTTTCATGCAGAGAAGATGTGCAAATGCTAGGAAAATTCTAACCTAAGGGGCGGCTAAAGTCGCGCACCTCGATTCATTAGATAGGCGTCAGCCAGCACTAGTGCTGTCATGGCTTCAACTACAGGTGCCGCTCTAATTGCTACACAGGGATCATGTCTTGATTTTTCAGAAGGAATAAACTCCTCTTTATTACCATCTAGATTAACCGTCTGTTGTATGCGAGCAATACTAGACGTGGGCTTAAACACTGTTCGGGTAATTAGATAGGCTCCATTGGAGATTCCAGCTAATGTTCCTCCTGCGTGATTTGTTTGTGTGACAATTTGTCCCTTTTCAAGAGTAAATAAGTCATTGTGATCAGAGCCTCTCATTTGAGCTGCTTTAAAACCAGAGCCAAATTCAAAACCTTTACTAGCTGGGATAGAAAGCATAGCTTTTGCTAAATTGGCTTCGAGTTTTTCATAGATAGGATCGCCTAAGCCAATGGGCAAAGAGGAGGTTACACATTCAATAACTCCTCCCAATGAATCTTTATCTGTTTTTACTTGATCGATTAGAGCGGACATTTTCGTAGATATTGTAAGATCGGGGCAAAATAGAGGACTAGAGTCTACTGTTTCTCGTAGCTTGCTAAAAGAGCTGGGTGTATAAGGGGAAATAGAGATGTCTCCTATTTTACAAACATAAGCAACTATTTCAACATCGATCTCTTTAAGGATTTTCTTGGCTACTGTGCCAGCTGCTACTCGACAGGCTGTTTCTCTAGCAGAAGCTCTTCCCGCTCCGCGATAGTCAAAAGCGCCATATTTCTGCAGATAGGTAAAATTTGCATGTCCAGGACGTAGCAGGTATTTGTTTGGTTCATAGGCTTTAGAGTTATGATCTTGATTAAAGATGATAATCGAAATAGGAGAGCCTGTGGTTTTACCTTCAAAAAGACCAGAGTAGATTTCAGCACAATCAGATTCTTTGCGGGGAGAAACATAAGGATTTTTTCCAGGGGCTCTTTTTTTAAGCTCTAGGTTAATCTCTGCATTGTTTAAAGATAAACCTGCAGGGCAACCGTCTATGACAACACCAATAGCCTTACCATGAGATTCCCCCCAAGTTGTAATACGTAGAAGTGTGCCAAAAGAGTTACTCGCCATGTTATACCAATAGGTTTTCTAGTTCGCTAAAAATCTCGCTATCTTGTTTTTGATCTTCTATAAAAAGCTTATAGGCAAAGATCTGTTCATATGCTAAAGTTCTTTTTTTAAAAAGCTGCTCAAAAGATTCTTCTGGGTAATTTATATCCAAAAAACCTGGTAAATTGCAACACTGTGGCTCAGTGGAAAATATTCTTTTTTTTACTATTTTCTTATCTACTTTGAGATACACCAGTTTTCCTAGTTTTTCAAGAAAGCGTCTATTAAAGAGATCTAAAATCAAACCTCCGCCCACTGCGATAATGCTATTTTTTACATTTGTGATAAGGAATAAGGTCTGTCTTTCTAATTGTCGAAAATAGACTTCTCCTTTGTTCTTAAAAATTTCTCTAACAGAAATGCATTGACCTGTTTTTATTTGATGTAAAGATTCAACTAAGTTATCTGTATCATAAAAAGCACAATTCATCGAATGAGCAAAATTTTGACCTAGTGTGGTTTTTCCACAACTTTTAAAACCGTATAAAATCAAATTCATGGCTCTATTTTTGCTCCTAAGCGTCTAAAATCATCAATGAAGCTAGGGTAGGTTTTTGCAATACATTCTACATCATCTATCAAACTAGTTCCTTTAGCTACTAACGCTGCAACGGATAAAGCCATAGCAATCCGATGATCTTTATGGCTATATAACTTTGCAGCCTTAAGAGAGGAGGGATAGATGATAAGGCCATCTTCTTTTTCTTCTATATTAGCGCCCATTTTTTTTAGTTCTTGAGTGATTGCAGAAATCCGATCTGATTCTTTATGCCTTGCAATCTGTGCATTGTATAAGTGAGTTTTTCCTTCTGCAAAACATCCAATGACAGCTAAAATGGCAATAGCATCAACAAAGTTATTTATATCAATGCCTATCCCTTTTAAGTATTTGGTTTTTTTTACAATGACCTTCCTATGGTTAGAATCGATTTCTATATTAGCCCCCATTAAAAGCAAACAACGAATAATCTGCTTATCCCCCTGATGGTCTGTTAGATCAAGGTTATCTAATACAATTTCTGAGCTAGTAAGCAACGCTGCTGCGATTGGAAAAGCAGCTGAGCTCCAGTCTCCAGGTACTGTATATGCAAATCCTTCATATTGAGTTTTACCTGATATCCAATACTCTTCGTGATTGCGATGCTCAATTTTAGTTCCCAGCCGCTTAAGCCAATATAAAGTTAAGTCTACCCAAGGTTTTTCACCGGGATTTGTAACTTGAATATGGCTTTGTCCTTCTAGAAAACATGTTGTCATCAATAGAGCGGAAACAGGCTGAGAGTCTCTTCCGCATAGTTTTGCACTACCAGGCATTAGAGGTCCTTTTATGCAAATGGGAGCAAATCCAGTTGCATAGATAGAGCGAGCATCTACTTGTAGGCATTCAAGAGCTGATAATAAAGGTTGGATAGGCCTTAAACTGCAGATAGAGCTATCGCCTGTAATTACCGTATAGGTAGGTAAAAGAGAAGTAAGAGCACCGATAAAACGCAGCACTAGACCAGAGTTTCCCGCGTCAATTACATTTGTTGGAGATTGGAGTTTACCATTCGTTCCTTCAATCCATAAAGTGGTATTTGTTTGTCGAATTTTAACACCGAGCATCTCTATAGCTCGCAGCATAGCGTACGTATCAGGAGAGGGTAAATATTTATGAATCCGACTTGTGCCTTTTCCCATTAAAGCAAAAAAAATAGCTCGTAGAGTCTGCGACTTGGAAGAGGGGATAGTAATCGATCCTTGTAATATACTAGGGCTAATATGAAATTTTGCCATATTCAAGCTCTAACCAGTTAAGTCCTTCTATTATATATTCCATCGGGATGGGTATAGTTGACGGAGTAACTACGCCGATTTCCTGTAATAAAACAAAGTGATTTACCCCATTCTTTACTTTTTTATCTTTTTTTATCACTTCTAAATAGAGCTCTTTTTGAAAGTCATAAACGGCAAGAGGAAATGCATAAGAATGAATAAGAGCTTGTATTTTAGTAAAAGAAGTAAAGGAAAGAAATCCCATTCTCCAGCTCATATAGCTTTCTACTAACATTCCCATTGCCACAGCCTCTCCATGAGCTATTTGGAAATCTGTAATTTTTTCTAAAGCATGTCCTATTGTATGGCCAAAGTTAAGAATAGATCGAGTGCCTATTTGTTCTGCAAAGTCACAGCTTACAATTTGATGTTTCAGATGAATACAAGTTTTAACAAGGCCCATTATTTTGCTTATGTTTTCTTGGTCCAAACCATTTTCTAATTGTAAAAAAACATCGTAGGACAAGGTAATCGCATATTTAATCATTTCAGCAGTTGCATTAACCCACTCTTTTTTAGGTAAATGGCGTAAGCACTGAAAATCATAATAGATCTTATGTGGAAAATACAAAGCACCTAAAAGGTTCTTTCCATAAGAAGTATTTATAGCATTTTTCCCACCAATTGCCGCATCTACCATAGCCAATAAAGTGGTGGGGATACAAAGCAGTGTAACACCGCGCATATAGGTCGCTGCAATGAATCCAATAAGATCTATGGTTACTCCACCACCTAAAGCAATAAAGCAACTATCGCGTCCAAATCCCTGTGTAAAGAGCTGATTTTCCAGCTGCTCTTTGGTCTTATGATTCTTATTTTTCTCTCCAGCTTCAAATATAAATATTTCTATAGCAATTCCTTTTTGTAGTAAAAAAAATTGCCAGCTATAACCGATTAGGTTTGCTACGTTCCTATCGCAAAATAGAGCAAATTTACCCTTAATTTGTCGAAGGTCTTCTACGATTTGACTTGAAAAGAGGTCACAATCTAAAAAAACCACTGTGGTATCTTGACGTTGCAAGGATAAAGCAAAGGTTTCTAACATAAACTTGTCCTTATTTATAAAAGAGAGTGCAACACAAAAGCTTTAATGAAAAGAGAAACGCTATGTTATTTGGTGTAGTCACTGGACCTAGTATAAAAATTGCAGAAGAAGAGATTCTCTCTCAATTAGAATGGATTGATGCAGTAGAATTTCGACTTGATCTATTTATAGATTTGGATTTGATTCAGCTAAAATCTCTCTTAAAAAAATTGCTTATTCCTACCTTATTTACTCTAAGGAGAAAAGATCAAGGAGGAGGCTTTGCTCAATCAGAAAAAACCCGGTTACAATGCATTGAAGAGCTCTGTCAGCTACAGCCAGACTTTTTCGATCTAGAGTATGATATATTACCAAGTTTTCGTAAAAAACTCTTTTTAAGTAATCCAAAGATACGTTTTATCTCCTCCTATCACAATTTTGAGAGATTTCCAAAACTAGATCCCGTGTTATGCGCTCTTTTCACTCCTCATGCGCATTTTTATAAGATAGCAGTTCACTGCTCTTCTTCTATAGAAGCGCTTCAACTGCTTCTTTTATCTAAAAAACACATGAATTTAATCACTATTGGATTAGGAGAAAAAGCGCAGTTTACAAGGCTGCTTGCACCTATTTTAGGTATGCCCTTTAGCTACGTAGCACTTAAATCTCAAACAGCACCTGGACAACTTATCTTAAAAGAACTACAGCTCTATCGCTTTTCCATTCTTAACCCTACAACTGCTATTTATGCACTGCTTGGAGATCCTATTGATACAAGTTTAAGCCCCATTGTTCATAATGCGGTCTTTTCTGCTCAAAAAAGAAATGCGCTCTATTGTAAGATTCCTTGCGCTAAAAATGAACTTGCCGAATGTGTAAATCTCATTCAACAACTACCCTTTAAAGGTTTGAGTATCACAATGCCTTTAAAAGAAAAAACAGCAATAATCACGCATTCCTTACAAACCTCTGTAAATACACTGGTTATCAATTCTAAAATAACCAGTTTTAATACCGATGGTATAGGTGCTATACAAGCTCTAGAAAAAAAAACTACGCTCTCTAAAAAAAAAATCGTCCTATTTGGTGCAGGTGGTGTTGCTCAAGCTATTGCGCGAGAAGCTCTAGAAAAAGAAGCTTTTATTACTTTTATCAATCGCACAAGAGAAAAAGCTATGCAATTAGCAAAAATATATCGATGTAGGGGAGGGGGGGTGGAGCTTTTTCCTTGTAATTATGATATTATTATCAATTGTACTCCTAATCCTGACTATATTCAATCAGAATGGATTTGTCCTAACTGCATAGCCATGGATACGGTTTATCAACCGCACTGGACAGAGTTCTTAAAAAAAGCCTTTTTGAAAAACTGCAAACTGATCTTTGGAAAAGAATTGTTCATTAATCAAGCAGTTCAACAGCAAAGGCTTTGGGGATCAAGCCTATCTGAGATAGAGCTTGAGCAACTCATGGATCACAAGCTCTTGGGATTTTGTGATAATGCTTGCCTTAGCTTAATGTAGAAGCTGTGTATCTTGGGGGCAAGATGAATAGCAGATTTTATATAGAGTTTTATGCAAAAAAAAACCAGCAGATATATCTAAATAAAAAAAAGACTATATCTAGATCTTGGGATATACCTCGTATTGACATAAAAGAAGAAATCTGTTTAGAATGGATTATTCTAGGAGCGCTATATGATAAAAAAGCTTATTCGTCATGGAAATAGCAAAGCACTTGTCATTGACAAGGCTCTTTTGCAAGCAGCTGGTCTTGATGAAGACACTGCTTTATTTCAAATCACTATAGACCCAAATGGTGGTCTTGTTATTCAGTCCGTAAAAACGGATAATGATGCTTTAAAAGAGAAAGCCTTTAGAGAAGTCTTAGAAGAGAATGATATCCTTATGAAAAGACTAGCAAAACGATGATTTTCATAACGGTGCAAGAAGTGATTAATGAGCATGCTAAGCTTATTCATACGTATGGAGGATTGAGTGGAATTAGAGATATGGGATTACTGGCTTCTGCAGTTGACATGCCCAGGATGGCTGTGTTTAAAAAATATCTTCATCCAACGGTTTTTGATAAAGCTGCAGCTTATCTATTTCATATCATTTGTAACCATCCATTTATAGACGGAAATAAAAGAACTGGAACGGCTATTGCATTAGCTTTTTTAAAAATAAACGGTATTCGTATTAAAATCGCAGAAAAACAGAAAATATTGGCTTTAGAAGAGCTTGTTGTATATACGGCAGAAAGCAAAGCAACAAAAAAACAAATAGCTAATTTTTTTAAAGAATGCAGCCCAAAGAAGAATTGGATCTAGTCCTGTTTCATGAATAAAGGATAAAAGCTTTTTTACCTTTCCCTTTCTATTCTTTGTATGAAGTAGTCTCCACATATTCTGTGTGATCAAGTTTAGAAAAAGCGCAGTTGCTAATCACTAAATCATAAGACCCGAATAGAAATAGGCGAAAAAGCTTTTGCAAGCTATACAATAGACCTCTTTGGTCTTCGGTTCAATCTCATTGCGGGCATTTATAATCTGGAGCTATGTTAATGGGTTTCGAAATTGGTTGAAAAGTACATCTTTTAAAAGGCATATCTATTTTATAAAATTGGTTTACTAAAGGCTTGAACAACTCGCTTTGGGGAAATATATGCTTGCCATTTTTTTTGTCGAAGGCGTAGTCCTTTAAAATTAGGAATAAAGCGATAGGGTGTAATCACTTTAGTAGAGAACCAACCAGGACGCCAAAGGGCCATCTGTTTTGAGCAAGAGGCGACAACGAGTGTAGAGATCTCTAAATTTGAAGCTAAGTGCGCTGTTCCAGATTCATTGCCAATAAGAAAATTAGATTCATAAATAAATCCTGCTAATTCGTGTAAAGTAGGGAAAAGAGGTAGGGAGAATCTATCTTTAACCAATAAAACCCACTCGGGACGCTCTAATGGGCTCACACAGAAAACCACTTCGTAACCCTTTTTTGCTAGACTTTGAGCTACTTCGATAAATTTCTGCGCATCCCATGTTCTTAAAGGGGTTGTGCTTGTGGGATGGATTAATACTCGCTTTGGATAGCGATTTTTTTTGAAAGTACTTGGGACAACCAATCCATTATTTTTTGAAACTTCCTTGCATTGCAAAATAGAAGCAATGGCTTCTGCGATATTATCAGCTATAGAGCGTGAGCGATCAAAAACCCGATCTAACAAAGTTAGAGGAGCGTGTTTGCTTTTTTCATAGCTGGAATAAAAAACACTTAAACTACAGAGCTTACCAAGCCTGTAGAGATCAATGATGGCATTTGATAAAGAACTGTTATCATTTTGTAGGACAACGATTTCATAAACAGAGAGCTGCTTTTCAAGTGCATTTAGAGAAGAGCGTTTTTTAAAATGATGATCGGGGAACCATACATTGAGTTGAGGGAGGGAATCTTGGTAGGTAGTAACCGTATAGCCTTTTAAAAAAAGGCATTGAGAAGCGATCATCATGAGAAGACCATCTCCCATTCCCTTCGAACAAATCACTGCGGCTTGCATACGGATTCTCTAAGTTTATAAAAAGCGTTTAGTGTGCGCGAAACCGAAATAAAGTACTGCCAAAAATTTTCCCTGATAGGAAGATAGAGACCCTTAAAATTAGGAAGAGGAAAGGGAAGAGTTACAACATGCCCGATATGCCAATCAGGACGCCAAAGACGCACTCTCTTAGGGTTTCCAGAAATAGTCAACGTTGGAATACCGAGATTTGATGCTAAATGGCCAATTCCCGAATCATTGCCAATAAAAAAACCAGATTCATATAGGTAAGCTGAAAGCTCGCTTAAATCAGAAAAAGAAGGGAATTGAAATCCTTGCTTTTCTACATGAAGCCAATGAGTTCTCTCAGAAGGGCTAACAGAAAAACTAACCGAATATCCTTCATTTTGGAGACGGCAAGCAAGAGATAGGAATTGAGAAGAAAACCAGTTCCTCTTAGGATCATTACTCGTTGGATGTATCACAATGCGTTTAGGAAATCTGCGATGTGTTCCTTTTGGGATATGAATACCATTTTCTTTATTTATGTTCTGAATTTGAAGTGTTGTTTGGCATGCGCGGCAAAGATTGGATACAATAGGAAGGCGAGGATCAAAAAGAAAATCGCCTTCTTGAAATTTGGGAGAAGCGGTAGGAAAAAAAAAGAGCAGATTGTTGAGCTTTTTTGCTTCGCGTAGTCCAAAAAGGTGATAAGCTCTCTTTGAATGGTCATTTTCAATAATTACGCGCTCAAAAGGCACTAGAGTTTCTTCTAACCGATCCAAAGAAGGATACGGGAGCATACAAACCCCTTGAAAAAGAGGGGTCAGCTCTTTTACATAATTATGAAAAACGGTTGGTTTATGTCCAGATAGCTTAAATTGATGGGCAACGATCATCATAAGTAGAGCATCGCCCAAGCCCTGAGCACATACGATAGCTACATTCATTTAGATAAATTTTATTGCAATTGTTCAAAAATGTATGCAAAAAACGGGTTTAAAGCAAGGAGCAAGTTCTCAATACATTAGAAGAAATAGCTGGCTTGTATAATGAACCTAATTTTTGAGAAAACCCATGATTAGAAACTCTCTTCACATTTTATTGGTTTTTTTTCTTATTCCTAATCTTAAGATCTGCAGATCAATGTGTTGAAGAAGGTCTCTGTCCATTGGAAAACTTTTCTGTTCCTCTGGTTGCACAAATTGCTCCTTTGGTATGATCTATGGGATCCGAAATTATGGTACAAAATAAAGTCTCCAATTATGGCGGGATGTTTATATATCGTTAACGTCTGATAATTGATATTATGTTGTGTTAATAGATCTACTGTTGATTATACAAGAACTCTATGGCCTTATTGGAAAAAAAACCAGCATATGTGTCTGTGTCTAAATTATACGCATAATAACTACTCTGTATAATACATCCTAATGCACCAAGTATGTTAATAGATTCCATTGCAGCTCCTGGAATAATTTTAGATAGATTTCTTAATGGATCACCATAAGATTCAATTTGATAAATACGTTGTGAACCGAGCCTATTGGCCGCAGTCAAATAGATGGTTGATAACAATGGGAGTAGCGCAAGTGGCAGAGGAATCTTAAAATTTGCATATTGTTTGAGAGCATTTGCTACGCCTAAAGAACAAATTTTGCTATTTGTTGTTGAAACACCTTCTCTTAACTTATCAAGCTGGCTTGGTGTCACAGAGATATTAAAACGAAAAAATGGCATTCCATCTCCTTTCTCTGCGCGTCTAATCATATGCGATAAAGGCCTTACTCTTCTAGCTTTGGTTAATAATGTATATGAATTTCCTTCTATCTCTAATTCAGAGTGCCCACTTGGTGGTCCTTCTCTTTGAGAAGGATAATAAATATAAGAAACAAATCCCTTAATATGAGCTTTATCTCCGAACTCTTTATTGAGGTTCTTTTTTCGCTCGATGCTTTCTTTTAAAGGCTTATCACCCTCATCCATATACTTAATTATAGAATCGATTATAGGATCACTTATAGAAGTAATACTCATAAAACCTCATTTTCTTCTAATTTAAAAACATTTAATATACTCAATGAATCTGTCTTGAATTTAAAATGAGTATTTTTAATATAAATTATAACATGTTTTTATTAATAAAAGATTAAAAACATGTTAAATTAATTTAAAGATAGTAAATGAAACCTTCTGTTAATTAACAGAAGGTAAGGATTTGAATAATAGAAAGAAAACTACTAAAGCGGTTCTCTTAAACTTTATGCTAAAGCAACTTGGCAGCTTCTCCAAATTCCTAGGGATTTCTGCCTATATGTTATATCTCTTTCTTTTTCCGCATTGCTGGATATCTTATGAAACCGTTGACCAATCTCTTGAGATGCACTCCAAACACTACCTATAATGGAAAGAGACTTACTCAAGGCAAAGCTAAAAATGGTTTGAGAAGAAGATAAACGATCATAAACCTTCCACAGATCGATAGACCTAGCAGCTGCACTCAAATAAGAGATTTCTGGCAACCTTCTTATTCCTTCTTTAGTCAACCAGATAACTGCTAGAACTTTTAAACGGTTTTTCCAAATAAACTCTTTGACTCCTATAGCTGCATTACCAGCTCGAATAACCTGTACAGGAACATGGTTGATGATAAAAGGAATTCCCTTAGCCGCAAAAAGCTCTGAGATTCTTGCATGTGCTTGATAGATAGAAAAAGCAGAAACAAATATAGCAGATGTGGTTAAAGCAACTTTAAAACAGGTATTGCAGAAAATGCCCGCAGGAACTTTAGGTAGTTGAATCAAACAAACTTTTTTCCACTTAGGATAAAAGACTTGCTTACTCGCGTTTTCTGCAGCAGCAATCACTCTAGCAGGACTTCTCTGAAAGCTTTGATCAAAGATCCATGTTAAAACCTTGTTTCTCTCTAACCCAGCCTCTCTATACCTAGTATCTTGCTGAGCTGGTATATGAGTAAAAATCTCTTCTGCATTCTCTTCACCATTACGCAGTAAATGAAGTAATTTTTCTAGGGAAATGAGGTTTTTTACTTCTGTAGGAGCTTCCCTGTACACGGTGCCAGCATAGGATATAGCTTGGTTTTCAGCTAAATCTATACCTATTACTTTATTCGATTCTATCTGAGGTCTTAAAATCTTTTGAGAGACCAGAAGCCATTCTATCAGCCGTTGATAAGCTCTATTTTCAGCATCTGTTAAATCTTCAGCAGGAGTCGACATGATTTTTGCAAGTATTTCTTCAAAACCGAGAAAGTCCAAAAAATCTCCCTGGCGTACTTGCTCTTGATAATCTTGAATAGATTCAAGCAAATCAATTTCGCCTTTTACTATCCTCAATAAAGTGTTCGTTCCCATCAAGGGAAGAACCTCTTTCATTTCCTGAGTTTTTTGTTTTTCCATCAATCTTGGCAAGTACCGATCACTAGGAATTGGCGTGAAATTATCAGATGCAATCGCCTCTTGTAGCTCTTGAAACAGCTCAGATCCAAGCTCGACTTCAGAGCAACTAGCTTTTATGCTATCTACTTGCTTGAGGCGTCTGGTTCTATATTGCATTTGATTTTCTTTACCTTCTTCAAAGGGAAAGAGGGTTGTTAATTTTTCTTTTATTTCATTTAAGGCAAAAAACTCTTCAAGGAAGTTATCCCAATCTTTTTCTAATCTTGCTGCCAAGTCAATTTTTTTGTCTTTTAGATGAACAAGTAAGTCTTGAAATATTTGGAAATTAAATGATAATGAGCTTTCTTTTAGAGGGTTATTGCGAATGTCTTCTATTTTTTTGACAATACTGTCAATATCTTCATACTTTTCATGATTCCAATCTTTTATTTGGTCTTTAATCCAATCTGTGATTTTTTCTCGGAAAGCTTGAGAAGCTTTCACTTTCTCTTGAATGGTAGTGATAATTGTATCAACGGTATATTTCTGAAAGAAATCCTCTAACAATTGATAGGTGTCAATACCCCTGGAAAGATGTTCGATGATATTTTTGGTCCCTGGAATTCCAAGAAGCCTACCCATGGTACCCATATACTTGGTAAATGAATGGGTATTAGAGCCTAATTTTTGCACTTCCTCTTTGGCAATTTCTTCTCGTTTTTTAGCTAAAATCTCGATTAAAGTTCCTTGGAGATCTTTATCATTGGGAATACCCTCTTTATGATAGATGCTGTAATACACATCCATAGCCTCTCCCATATATCGAGCTCCGCAGTGAGCTCCTGCAATAGCCAAGTCTAAAACTAAACGAGCTTGTGTTTCTAGAAGATTGCTATATGCGCGCCTTTGTTCTGTATTAAAACTACGCAAGTCTGTTCCATTTTGAGTTTCAAATTCGTGTATATCCTTTACTACTTTGTGAATCGAAAGACGTACTGCATCTTCAATTTGTTGATAAAAATCCATAAGCCGAGGCACATCGTGACCCGGTGGTGTTCCTAAAAATGCTTCTCTTGTATTGACTCGGCGGATGAAAGTATTTAATTGTTTTTTCAGTTCTTCTATAGACAAAATACGAGTTATTTCCCGGCGAGTCCCTTCCGCCATATATCCTGGAGCATTTCTATCAGTGAAATTAATTGCATCGAAAAGCTCTAGCAATGTATTGACTTGAATAGTTTTTGGCACATGACCTGCATCTAAACCAATTTCTTTTGTTCTAATGTGATCTACATCGATTTCATCACTGGCAAATTGCTTGAGAAATAGAGAATGACTAGATGAGGTTCTTTCTAAAAAGAGACGACATGTAGTTGCAATCATCCCCCATCCCATACAAGCAATCCAGAAAACAATTTTGAAAACAACCAAGTGAACATTTTCAGGAAAAGGAGTCTGGCTCCAAGAACCGTAATAATTAAGAACTGTATATTTGAAAGAGGTGCCAGCAGTTCCTAAAGTTTTAAAGAGAGCATCTTTGGAAGAAACAAAGAAAATACCAACCAACTGAAAAGAGCGTTGTGTGCATACTTGTACTTTTTCAAGAGTGGTTGTTTTTTTGTTATTTTGGTGTACGGTAAAAGATGCTGTATAGCTAGGATATGCGACTTGTCCAGAACTATCGATTCTTTCAGGAAATACAAGACTCATTTAAAAAACCTCATTAGATGTTCAAAACATGATAACATAAGTTATTCTTAAAAGATAGTTGTTTATTTAGATTGTTACTAATTTTATTTTAAAATAAAAATTATTATAAAATATAAGCGCTTAAGTCTCTTGACAAAGTGGACAAAAGTGGGACCCTCTTTGTTGGAAGATGATTTTCTGGATAGGGCTTTTACAACGAGGACAGGGCTGTTTTCCCCTGCCATAGACCCATAAATGGTTTTGATTTTTACCTGTTTGCCCATTTATAGCATGAAAGTTGGCATTTCCCTCCCCTAAACTGGTCCCTCCGCGATCAAGTCCTTTTTGCAGAACCTCTTGAATGGCAAAGAATAAGACTTTTGCTTGTGTAAAGGAAATACTAGAAGATTTTCGTTGTGGGTGGAGAGCGGCTTTCCATAGAGCTTCGTCGGTATAAATATTACCTAAACCTGCAATCAAGGTTTGGTCTAGTAGTGCTGTTTTGAGAGCTTGTTTTCTAGATGATAACAGATGATACAGCTCTTCTGGTGTGAGGTTAAAAGGTTCTTTACCTAACTTCTGAAAAATCTCTTCTGGATGGTTAGTGATGAGAAAGGTTCCAAAACGCCTGGTATCTTTAAAGAAAAGCGGAGGTTGGTCGGGGAAGAAAAACATTGCCCGGTCATGCTTTTCTTTTTTCTGTTTTATGAGAAACTGTCCTGTCATACGTAAATGAATGATCAAAGATCGATTTTCAAAAGCAAAATGTAGATATTTTCCACGGCGGGTAATAGACAAGAGAATTTGATCTTTTAGTGTATCGAGTTTTTTTTGTGCTATTAGTTTGCAATCATATACCTTGATATTGACAAGAGTTTTTTTCTCAAAGATTTTTAATTGATTAACGGTGGTTTGGACTTCTGGCAATTCGGGCATAAGAGATAGATAAAAATGAAAAGTTAAGCTAGACTAGCATAGGAATTGCATAAATTTAAAGGAATACAAAGTAATGACTAGTAAAAAAAGACAAAGCCCTTGGAAAGTATTAATTGCAATCGCTTTAGGAATTCTTATAGGAGATTGTACGCAGCAAGGGAAGAGTATTTTTGGTATAGATTTATTTTCATCGCTTCACCCGTTTTATGAGTTTTTTGGCTCTTTATTTATTAATGCTCTAACTCTTGTCGTAATCCCTTTGGTTGCTTCTTCTGTAATCACAGGTATTGCCCGCGTAGGGGATCAAAAATCTGTAGGAAGACTGGGATTAAAGATGGTGACTTTTTATATAAGCACAACTCTTCTAGCTATTTTGATAGGGCTTTTTTTCGTGAATATAATTGGTCCTGGTTTCTCGATTACCCCAGAACATGTGTCCACTTCTGCTGGTTTAACAGACATGAAGCATCAATTGGTTGAAACACACGCAAATCATCGCTTCTCAGAGCTTCTTCTAAAGATTATTCCTTCGAATATCTTTGCAGCTTTTGCTAAAACAGAAATGCTGGGAATTATCTTTTTTAGTTTACTGTTTGGATATTGTATTTCTAAGGTTAAGTCCCAGTTCTCTCAAACCGTTTTAGATTTTGCAAAGGGTGTCTTTCAGATTATGATTGAATTTACCCATGTGATTATTAAATTCTTACCCATAGGCGTCTTTTTTCTTGTTGCTAAAACCATCTCTGAAACAGGGTTGCATTCACTCTATTCCATGGGATTATTTACAGTAACGGTTTTCTTAGGGTTTGTATTTTTTACCTTAATCGCTCTTCCTCTTTTATTAAAATGGATAGCAAAGGTCTCCCCTGTTCGTCATTTTAAAGCCATGACACCTGCTATCATTACTGCTTTTTCTACCAGCTCTTCTTCAGCTACCCTACCCATTACTATTGACTGCGTAGAAAAAAGAGCAAGCATATCTAATCGTATTTGCAGTTTAGTTATCCCTTTAGGAACCTCTTTGAATATGTCAGGCTCAGCCTTATATGAGTGCGTAGCAGCTATGTTTATTGCACAAGCTTATGGAATTGAGCTTTCTTTTGTCACACAATTTTCTATAGTTCTCCTTGCATTGATCTCTTCCATTGGAGTAGCTGGAGTTCCTTCTGCTAGTTTAGTCGCTCTCATTGTGATCTTAAAAACCATGGGACTCCCTATTGATGGAATTGGATTATTTATTGCAGTGGATCGTTTGTTAGATATGTGTAGAACGGCCGTGAATGTATTTAGCGACAGCTGTTGTGCAGTTCTTGTAGCTTGTTCTGAAGGGGAAAAAAATGTATTAACAAAAAAGGTTTTTGACTAAATTCCTAGGAGGAAATTTAAGCTATAGGAGGCTCTTAATGAATATAAATCGCAAGCAATTACGTTTAACAATGATCTACAAAAACCAGACCAAAAGGAAGCATTCATGGAACAAAATACAGTTACCCTTAAAGGATCACCTATTCACATAAGTGGTTCCTTGCCCAGGTTAGGGATACAAGCACCGGATTTTGTGTTAACAGATAAAGACTTAAAAAAACGTTCTCTAAAGGATTATTCTGGTAAACGCAAATTGATTTCTATAGTGCCCAGTTTAGACACAGCGGTTTGCTCTTTATCTGCTAAAAAATTCAATCAGTCCATAAAAGCAAACCCTGAAGCGGGAGTTGTTTTAAATATCTCCGCAGATCTGCCTTTTGCGCAAAATCGTTTTTGCCATGCAGAAGAAGCAGATACGATTGTTTGTCTTTCGACGATGAGCTCTAAAGATTTTGCTGAAGCATATGGAATTTTAATGCTAGATGGACCCCTTGCTAATCTGTGTGCAAGAGCTATCGTTGTTCTAGATGAAAATGACACAGTTATTTACACAGAGCTTGTGCCAGAGATTGCACAAGAGCCCAATTACACAGAGGCTTTAAAGTACTTTTTTAAAGAATAAAGCTATTCATGTTTGAAGCTTGGGATAGGAAGGAAACCAGATGACTTGATCCACAAGGTTTTCTCTTATCTCACTTGTCATAGGAGGAATTAATTCTTGGTTTTCTGCTATAGAAATGACTGCTATAGCAATCTCACGACTCACCTCTCTTAAAAGCTGAAGAGGGGGAAATAAATCTGGGAAGCGGGAGTATTTTGACAGTACATAAGCTGCTTGAATAAACATTTCATCCGTGATCTTAGGAATCTTAGCTGCAATAGCTCCTAAACCAATGCCTGGAAAAATATAGACATTGTTGCATTGTGCAATGATGTATTGTTTATTATCATAATCCACATTCTCAAAAGGACTACCGGTTGCAACAATAGCTTTGCCTTTAGTCCAGTGTATAAGCTCTTCGGGCATGGCTTCTGAGCGAGAATTTGGATTAGATAGGGGAAAAATAATCGGGTTCTCTACATGTTTTCCCATTTCTGTTACAATCTCTTTTGTAAAGGCTTTTGCTTGAGTAGAAACACCGATGAGAATGGTTGGTTTTACCTGTTTAATGACATCTAATAAAGAAATGGGAGAAGAATCCAGTTCCCATTTTTGTAAACTTTGATAGTCACGAGCAAATTTTTTTTGCTCACTATCTACATTAGATGATTCTGTATGAATGAGCCCTTGTCTATCTATGATATAAAAATTTTCTCGAGCCCTTTGTTCACTACAACCCTCTTCTTGCATGGCTTTTACCATCAAATGAGAAATTCCAAGACCAGCAGAGCCTGCTCCAAACACCACAATTTTTTGTTCTGAGAGTAAAGATCCACGAATAGCAGATAGAAGAGCTGATAGAGTAACAGCGGCTGTCCCCTGAATATCATCATTGAAAGAACAAATGACATCTTGATATTTTTCTAATAAAGGTTTCGCGTGTGTTTTAGAAAAGTCTTCCCATTGTAATAAAACCTTGGGAAATCGTTTTTTTAAGGCCCTGATAAATCGATCTATAAAATCATAATACAGGTCATCTGAAATTCTGGCATGGCGCCAGCCTAAATAGAGAGGATCTTTTAGAAGAATTTGATTGTTTGTCCCTACATCTAAAAGAACAGGTAGAGTTCTCAAAGGATGGATACCTCCAAATAAGGTATATAAAGAAAGTTTTCCTTGAGGGATTGCCATACCTCCTACTCCTAAATCCCCTAGGCCTAGAATACGTTCTCCATCTGTTACAACAATAACATCTAATTCTTTTTGAAAAAGATTTGCTGTGATCTCTTCTATTTTGTCCTGAAGAGGGTAAGAGAGGTATATTCCGCGATGTTGATGGTACAAGTTGCTAAATTGCAGAGACACCTCTCCTATTGTTGGAGTGTAGATAAAAGGCAACATTTCAGAGATGTGATCCAACACTAACCGATAAAAGAGCACTTCATTACGATCTTGTAGAGATGATAAAAATGTATATTTAGAGAGCTGATCTTTTTGCGCTAGGAAATTTTGATATCGACGGGTTACCTGTTCTTCCAGAGTAGAAACATGAAAGGGTAGTAAGCCATGTAAATGAAATACATCTCTCTCCTCTAAAGTGAAAGCTGTTCCTTTGTTATATATGGGATGGTTTAGGAGCTTCTCTGATCGTAGAGAGGTTTCGATTTCTTTCATTTTACATTTCCCATGCTATAGCTAAAGTCGGTTTCTTTCAATTGATACATAGCTACTGCTATCCAAATAGTAAAGATAAAAACAATGACTGCATTCAAAACAGGCAACAAACTTGTGCTTAAAATAGCTTGCAGACTTAAGATAATTAAAGAAGCAAAGGCTTTAGCAAAACGATAGAGAAATACATCAATAAAGGCTTTTGCTCGGAATTTTTCATCAGAACTCAAAGGAATATATAGCATTTCCTTAATGATGCTAAATAAAGAAAAATCAAAAGTTTTTAATATGACAAAAGTCAGTGTAATCATACCAAAGGCAGGGAAAAGAAAACAGAAGACGCTCATGAGGCATAAAAGCATGGGAATACCCACGTGAAGACGCTTGACTCCAAAAAACCGCACCAAAAAGTAGGTACCTAAAAATTGCATAGTTGTAGTGAGAGCCTGACCCATTGTTTGAATGCGACCACTATATTGAGTTCTTAAGTCTTTTTCAGTAACAAGTCCTTCTAAGAAAGTATTAAATTGGTAATCGACTAAAGTAGAGATCAATTGCATAAAAATAACAGCTAGAGAAATAAAGATTAATACGCGTGAATCTTTAATTAACTTAAGACCATGCAATACAGTTTCTAACCCTTGTTTTTTCTCTAAAGGAAAAAATTCTGCTTGCCTGCTCTGTTTTAGCATCATTACATATAGAAAACTCAAAATTAGGTAAAGAGGCAATGTAATATATAAAAGAGACTCAGAGCCTATTTTTACAGCTAAAAAACTAGGAAATAAACTTCCTAACAAGAATCCTATGCCCCCTATTCCAAAAAAGAACCCATAAAGATATTTGGCGCGCTCTATCGACACATTTACATGAATTAACGACCAAACCTGCTGAAAAATAAGCATGATATAAGCATCTTTCCAGATATAGAGAAAAAAGCTTAAACAAGGAACTTTATGCATCCAGATAGCACATATGCAATTAATACATATAACAGCTATTGTTAAGCTTAAGTAGGTTTTCAAACAACCAAGCTTAGGTAAATATTTATTGTACAAACCAACAAGAAGTAAATGCAAAGGAATAGAGAAAAGCCAAGCATAAGGGAAGAAATGTACACCGTAGTCTGTAATGAATAAAGCATTGCTTACAGGACGAACAATTGCATAATCCATCGAGATAAAAAAACTGCACAACATAGCCGTTAAGATAAATAGATGTTCTTTAGCTTTTCTAAGCATTTTTATCTTTTAGCTCTGAAGGAGCCATTTTTTTGAATAAATATATAGCGATAGCTATCCAGCTGATAAAAACACAAATGCTAATTGAGTTAAGAACAGGCAATAAATAGCTGGTTAAGAAAACTTGTAGACTTAAGATAATTAAAGAAGCAAAAACTTTAGCAAAACGATAGAGAAATACATCAATAAAAGCTTTTGCTCGGAATTTTTCATCAGAGCTCAAAGGAATATAAAGGGTTTCTTTAATGATGGTAAATAAAGAAAAATCGCAAGCTTTTAAAAGAATAAAAACAAGAGTGGTTATAGCAAAACCTGGAAAGAGAAAAGAGAAGATGCTCATGGAACCTAAAAGAATAGGGAACCCAATGTGCAAACGTTTTATTCCCACCATTTGAATGAGAAAATACGTACCAAAAAATTGCATACATACAGAAATTCCAAGCCCACTACCTAGTGCCCGTCCTATGTATTGTGTTCTTAAATCCTTACCAACAATTGTTTGTTCTAGATAAGTACTAAATTGATAATCGATTAAAGTAGCGCTAAGCTGCATGAACAAAACGCTCAAAGCAATAAAAGTCAATATTTTAGAATTTATAATGAGTTTAACCCCGTGTAAAAGTGCATCTTTAGCTCCTGTTTTCTCTTCTAATTGTAGGGAAAGACCCCGGTTGCTTTGTTTTAGGGTAGGTATAAAAGCTGCTGTTAAACATAAATACAGAGGCAGCGTCATATATAGTAAAGACTCAGAACCCATTTTTACTGCAAAAAA
>PSRO01000070.1 GCA_003176115.1 Chlamydiota bacterium
GCTTAAAGCAAATCCGATGGCTTTTAATGAATTAAAAAACTTACGAGAGAGGATTGGCATTGCGTAACATGAGTAAATTATTCAAATTCCAAGTTAAGGATCATAGGAATGGCTAACCAATTTACAGAAAAAGTCCAACAAGCTTTTAAAGCAGCGCTTCGCTATGCTCAAAAGCATTTGCATACAGAAGTTACGGGCAACCATTTATTATATTCTTTTTTTGAAAATACAGAGGGCCCTTTTTATTCTATAGCTCTTTCCTTAAAATTACATCCCAAAGAGCTTCTTAGTCAGTTAGAAGAGATGTTAAGCAGTCTTCCTAAGTTTACTAAACCAGGAACAGAGCCCTCCTTTTCCTCCTCATTACAAAAAACGCTTAAAAGTGCTCAAGAACTTGCGGATAAATGGGGGGATGCCTACATAAGCAGCGAACACTTTTTTTATGCTTTCTGGCAATCTACGCAAGAACCCTTTGCTAGCTGGAAAAAGCCATCCAAACTATCATTAGAACAATTAGAAAACTATCTCAAAAATTTAAGAGGTAATATGCATAGTGATTCTCCTACATCAGAAAATCAATATAATGCTTTAGAAAAATACTGTAAAAACCTCACCCAATTAGCTAAAGAAGGAAAACTAGACCCTGTAATTGGAAGAGATGAAGAAATCAGACATACTATGCAAGTTCTTAGTAGGCGTAAGAAAAATAACCCCTTATTGATTGGAGAACCGGGTGTAGGAAAAACCGCTATAGCCGAAGGGCTAACTCTGCGAATTGTTCAAGGAGATGTTCCAGATGCTTTAAAGAATAGAGAGCTCTTTGCCTTAGATATGGGCAGCTTAATCGCAGGCACTAAGTTTCGCGGTGAATTTGAAGAACGGCTGAAAAGCATTTTAAAGAAGGTCGAAGAAGCTGAAGGACAAATGATTTTATTCATTGATGAAATGCATACGCTGATTGGAGCTGGCGCTACAGAAGGAGCAATGGACGCAGCTAATCTATTAAAACCTGCTCTAGCAAGAGGAACGCTGCATTGTATTGGAGCCACAACGCTTAGCGAATATAAAAAATATATCGAGAAAGATGCTGCCCTAGAAAGACGTTTCCAGCCTATTCTTGTTCAAGAGCCCTCATTAGAAAACGCCATTGCCATTTTAAGAGGATTGCGTGAGCGTTATGAAATTCATCATGGGGTTAGGATCACAGAAGAAGCATTACACGCAGCTGTGTTTTTATCCGCTCGTTACATCTCTGATCGCTATTTACCTGATAAAGCTATCGATCTCATCGATGAAGCAGCAAGCGTGATCCGTATGCAAATTAGCTCTCGTCCTTTGCCCATAGATATTAAAGAAAGAGAGCTATCTTCTCTCATCGTAAAACAAGAAGGGTTAAAACGAGAAAACTCTCCTCTTGCGCAAGCAGAGGGGAAAAAAATTCAAGAGTCAATTGCACAAATTAAAGAAGAGCTTTCTCTTCTAACCAATGAATGGAACCTAGAGAAGCAATTCATTGAACAAGTAAAGCAAAAGAAAAATGCTTTAGAAAATCTTCGTTTTCAAGAACAAGAAGCAGAACGCAAATTTGATTACAATAAAGCCGCAGAGATAAAGTATAGCCTTATTCCACAAATGACACAAGAATTGGAACAAGCTCAATTAAGCTTGAAAGAACTTCCTCACCGACTTTTGCAAGAAGAAGTAGATGCTCCTTTAATTGCAGAAATCGTAGCTAAATGGACAGGCATTCCTGTGCAGCGAATGCTAGGAGAAGAAAAGATGCGTCTTTTGCATCTAGAGACTCTGCTTAATGAAAAAGTAGTAGGGCAATCTTTTGCAGTAAAAGCAATGAGTGAAGCCATTCGTAGATCCAGATCTGGTTTAAATGATCCTAAAAGACCCATTGGTGCTTTTTTATTTATGGGACCAACAGGAGTGGGCAAAACAGAGCTAGCTAAGGCACTCGCAGAAATCCCCTTTGATCAAGAGGATGCGCTATTGCGTTTTGATATGTCTGAATACATGGAAAAGCAATCAACAGCGAAACTCATTGGATCTCCTCCCGGCTATATCGGCTATGAAGAAGGAGGACAATTAACAGAAAAACTGCGTCGCCGTCCCTATGCTGTGGTTTTATTTGATGAAATCGAAAAAGCGCATGCGGAGGTTTTTAATCTATTATTACAAGTTTTTGATGAAGGTCATATTACAGATAGCAAAGGGAGAAAAGTAAATTGTAAGAATGCGTTATTTATCATGACCTCTAACTTAGGATCGGAAGTATTAAATACCTATCTTCAAACGCAAACAAGGCAACCTTCCAAAGAAGAGCTCTTACAAATATTAGATCCCGTTTTAAAGACTCATTTCCGCCCAGAATTTCGCAATCGATTGGATGAAGTACTCCCCTTTTTGCCTCTGCAAGAAAAAGATATGGAACAAATTGTAGAGATTCAGCTTCAAAAAATAAGAGAGCGCTTAGCAGAAAAAGAAGTGGAATTAGATTATACAAGTGAGGTAAAGGCACTGCTTGCAAAAACAGGTTATGATCCTATTTATGGAGCACGTCCTTTGAAACGTTTAATTCAAAAAGAAGTGGTTAACCTACTTTCTAATGCTATTTTAGAAGAGAAGATTGTCAATCACTCCAAAATCACATTAATCGTGGATGAAAACGGGTTAATTGGCTTAAAAATCTCGCAACTGGGCTAAGCTAGCCACTTTAATTTTTGCAATTTTTGTAACAAATAGAAGGCCCATTAAACAAAGACTTCCCCCTAAAACAAGCACGAGTACATCGCCAAAAAGCTGACACAAGAGTCCCCCTAACAAAGGCATAATAATTCCCCTTATCCCAATGAGTAAAATATTGACTCTTGTAAAAGGAGAACTATCATGCTCTCCTGCAAAAATTGTGCCGGAAAGATTCCAAATCAAATGACTTCCTGCCTGAGCTATCCCATACAACATAAAACCTAAATAGAGAAAAGCAATATGTATTTGAGCAAAAAGAAGCATAATAGGAAAAATTCCCATTCCAATTAAGACCCATAGACTGAGTTTAAGAATATCACACACCCTCAATCCTTTTTTCCATAAGAAGGTAGATCCTGCTACACCTAAGGCCATAAAAACAAAGCGCGCTGTTGCCATATTTGTATAAGATAGAGATAAGGTATCTACATAAAAGCTAGAAAAAGCCGGTCCCATTAGCATAAGAGCGCTGCCTCCAAACATAAAAATCCATTGTAGGTAACGAAAACTCTTATGCTTATGTAATAAGTAAAAGCTTTCCTTCCAAGGTTGTATAGGATTTGGCTGCTCAACTTTTTTTTCCTCTATTGCAGGTATTCTTCTAAAAAATAAAACGCTGCTTAATCCAATAAGGGAAGCGCAAGAAAATAGAGTCTTCCAATCCATAATATGAGAGCGCAGAAGATAGGCAAATAAAAGTCCTAAAATACCTGATTCTATAAAACCGAATAGATAGTAGAGAGAAAAAGCATCCTCTCTTGGTTTTTTAGGAATATTGCATTTAATAATTTCGATTAAGGAAGGAATAGCAGCCCTGCTGAATAATTGATAAGAAGCGGCAGCAAATAGGAAAAAAGAAAAATTTTCTATCCAAGGCAAAAAAACAAAAGGCAAATAGGTCAAAAGAAAAGCACCTACTAAATTAGCTATTAAATGAGCCCTTCCCTTTTTAAAATAAGCGCTCCAGCAAAAAGAAAGTAGAGATAAAACAGGTCGCAGCGTGAGAAAAATAGAAAGCTGGAATACATTCGCTACATATTCTTTACGCAAGATGAATGGCAAAAGAGTGTATAACGAAACAAGAGGCTCGCTAGCAAGATTCGTCCACAGCATGGCTAAACGCGTTTGAGGACAGCCTTTTGTCATGGGTAAAATAGTTCTCCAATAAAAAAATTTGAGCCTATTTTACCATAGCTGCTGGGTTTCTCTCTAGGAAATAGCTCCCAAGGAACCCTCACTTATTTTTTTGAAAAAAATCGCTAAATTGTGAGCGCAGAGAAGAAGGTATCACCTCTTCGATTCCTGATTTGTCATACATTAAAAAATACGTACAAGCAATCATAATCCCAAATGCAGGATTGAATAAAGCAATAAATAAAGAGATCCCACAAACCATAGCTCTTTTTATAGTCAACCGAGCTGTTGCATTAAGCTTAGAAAATCCTTTAATCTTCCCTAAACTAAGCAACAGGCCCACTCCTGATACAGTAAATAATATAAATGCATAAATAACCCAAAGACAATCTCCCAAAAATAAAAGTACAAAAAATAACCGCGCTAAAATTGCCGAAAAAATGCGGTCTTTTTGCTTAAGTGGCTTACCTATCGATTCTTCTGGATTTTCAAAGAATTTTTTATCTGAAGAAGGCTCTTCTGTAGATTCTACTTTTGTGACTTCAGAAATATCGTAAATTGCCATGATATCCTACTTTTTGTGCTTGGATCTTGTTAAAACCATTTAGGGCTGCAATGCGATAACCTTCCGCATAAGTCGGATAGTTAAACACTTGGTCGATAAAATAATCAATCTTTGCGTTAAAGCTCAGTGCTACTTGCCTAATATGAATTCCTAAAATTCCCAATGTATCTGCATGAAATAAAATTTTAAATATACCTAGATCATTTCCAATAATTTGATTTTTGGCAATTTCGTAATAGTAAGCTCTACCAATTTCATATCTAAAACCAAGTTCTTTAAGTTGATTTTCAGTATAACCACATGAAGAAATTTCTGGAATTGTATAAATACCAATTGGGTAGAAATCAGGAAAATGGTGCGTTTTTGTACCAAAAGCATTTCGAGCTGCCAATCAGAGGTAAGAGCTGATCCTCCAATAACATCCCCTACAGCATAAATATTGCACAGCGTTATGTGGTCAGATCTTTTCACTTGAAAGAGAGCATTCACAGGAATGTAGCCAAATTTATCAATAGAGATTTCTAGATTCTCAATCCGCAAATACTCCACATTCGCACTTCTTCCCAGGGCATATAATAACACATCTGCTTGCACATGCGTTTTATCTTTAAAAGTGACTTTTACAAAATCATCTTTCTTTTCAATTGTATCTAATTCTTTATTTTCTAATATCTTAAGACCAATTGTATTTAAAGATTTTTGTAAATGCAAACCAATTCCTGTGTCTAAAAGAGGTAACAGATGAGACTTTTTATCGATAACGGTTACCTTGTTCCTAAAGCAGCAAAAAAACTAGCATATTCAGAACCAATAATCCCTCCTCCTAATACAATAAGCGTTTTTGGTAAATGATCAATCGAAAGCAATCTAGTCGAATCTAAAATTTTTTGATTATCAAAAGGGACAGAATTAGGATTACGCGGCCTAGAACCGGTTGCTATTAAAAAATATTGTCCTTCTACTCTATATAAAGTTTTTTTACCTAGATTAAGCACATCGACATGATGAGCGTCCTTAAAACAAACTGTCCCATGAATGACTTGAATATGATTTTTTTCAAATTGTTTTAATAAAATCTTTCTTTGTTCTTCCAAAATAAATGTAAGTCGATAGTTTAAATCATTAATGAAAACCTCTTTTAAGGAACAATTTTCCCATAAAAACTTCTTTTATAAAAATCTGTAAGGTCTAAAAGAGCTTCTCTTAAAGATTTAGATGGAATTGCCAGAGTTTAAAGATGCTCCTTCCAATACAGAATCTTTTTCAATAACAACAACTTTTTTACCCATTTTTGAGGCTTGAATGGCTGTTTTTTATCCAGCGGAGCCAGACCCAATAACGACAAAATCTGCATATATTTCTTTCACATTTTTCTACTGGAGGTTAAATCCACCCTAACAATCTGAAATATTCTTGTTCAATAAGCTTTAAGTTGCTAAGATCTTTTCTTTTATAAGAATCACAGGAGTAAAGGAAAGATGTCTAAGAGATGTCAAGTCACTGGTAAGCGCCCTGTTCGAGGAAAGTCCTATGCAATTCGTGGAATTCCAAAGAAAAAAAAGGGAATTGGCTTAAAAGTTACAGGGATCAAAAAACGCCGTTTTCGACCAAATTTAATTAAAAAACGCTTATGGCTTGCAGAAGAAAATCGTTTTATTAGTTTAACTCTATCAGTAAACGCTCTACGCACAATCAATAAAAATGGCTTGCCTGCTATTGTTCGCGAGCTTCGTGAAAAAGGAGAAAAGTTTTAAAAGATTTTTGACTCGGCATAACCTATCAGGTTTTCTCTGTTTTAGAGTTTCCCTCTCCCTCCTGATAGGTGGCTTTTCTCTCTTTTTCATCTGGCTTGTATTTACTGCGACTACTACTGCTTTCCCTTCCATTGAAAATCCTCTAATTTTTTATTCCAATCAAACAAGAGATGATATTAAAGCTGTATTCTATCGATCGATTAAAGAGGCTAAATCGCATGTGTATTTAAGTATTTATGGACTAACAGATGCCAGTATCATTCACATACTTAAGCAAAGAGGATTAAATATCCCTATTGAAGTCTACTATGACTCTTCAGCATCTCCTAAACTTCATAAAAAACTTAAACCCACCTGCTCTCTTTACCCAGTAAAGACAAAAGGATTGATGCATAGAAAGATCCTGATTTTAGATAAGGAGTTAATTTTTTTAGGTTCTGCTAATTTTACTCCTTCCTCTCTTCTTCACCATTCCAATCTTGTAATTGGCTTATATCATCCACCGCTTGCTAGTTTTCTTCAAGAGCCTACTAATTCCTATTATTCCTTTGAAATAAACCAACAACAAGCTGAGTTTTTTTTATTACCAATAGCTGGGAAAGAAGCGCTTGCCCATATATTGCAGTTAATCAACCAAGCAAAAAAAACAATCGATGTAGCAGCATTCACCTTAACCCATCCCCTCATCTGCGAGGCTTTGATCGCTGCAAAAAACCGCGACGTAAAATTAACAATTGTCTTAGATGGTTATAGCGCCAAAGGAGCTAGTAAAAAAGCATTAGGCCAGCTAAAAGCTCAAGGAGTTGCTGTTTGCGCCAGTCAAGGCGCACATCTACTCCACCATAAACTTTGTGTGATAGATCAAGAAATCCTGATTACAGGGTCTGCTAATTGGACAAAAGCAGCTTTTACTAAAAACGCAGACCTTTTATTGATCCTTCACCTAAAAGATCCCAAACTCAAAAAAATTCTAAAAAAACTTTGCAAAATCATAAAGGTAGAATCCAAACTTATTGGGATTGCGATGCAATCAAGATTCTAGCTCTCTTCCTCTTATCTCTACATCTACGCCTTCAGAAATGATCGTTCCTAAGCAGCCAAAAGCCGTTTCGTTTTCTTGGATCTTTTTTTTGTGGTTTCCGTCTTCTCTAAAGCTGCAAGCACGATTTTTCGAATCACC
>PSRO01000023.1 GCA_003176115.1 Chlamydiota bacterium
TATTTTCTGTGATAAGTTCATATTTACTCCAAATTTGTTTTTCTTTATCTTTTAAACAAAGTCAGATTAAATCTTAACTAGTACACTTCATAGGAGAGACGAGAGCTAGAACCTGCAGGATTTGCCATATTACCCTCTTGGTTTATAGTTTAATCCTTTTTGGAAGCTTTCAACGTTTTGCACATGGATAGCTACCACACCATGCTTTTGTGATTTCTCGGCATAGCTAGGAATTTTGAGGTAGGCTTTTAAAGCAGCGCTTGAGCTACTTGCGGTGGGAATTAAGCTCTTAAAATTTTCACTGGCAAGCATTTTCTCAAAGGACTTATACGTGTTCACCCGTGTGACTAGACACTTAACTGAATGTTCCAGTCCATTAAAGAAACGGATCCCGTCACCTGCTTTAAAACTTGCAAAAATATCTTTATGAATTCGCCCTTCAATGGTCTTAGTGCCCTTTTTGATCATATTTAAGTAGATCTTTTTTATCCTTATCCCTCGAAAACGAATAGAGGAAATATCGATATTACCCAAAGGTACTCTCTCCACACTACTTGACTGAGAAGAGCTACTAGAAGAACTAGAGGAAGAAAAGGAACTCTTAGCTAGTTCTTCCTGCTGTGGCGAGGAGGTATAAGCATTAAACTGTTGGGTCCAATCGTCTATTGAGCCCTGCTTGGGGTGAGATTTTGGAGATTGAGAAGCAATCGCCTTTTTTCTCCTTTTAACGTGGTGAGATTCTTCCCCTTCTGCATGTTTTCTTTTACCGGCTCCTTCCGAGGGTTTGAGCTGCTCTATCTGCCTTTTTGCTAAATCTATACCCTGAAGTTCTGTTTTTCCTGCGTCTAGACATAATTGAAAAAGATGTTCCTTAACACCTGCTTGATATCGGGAATCAAAAGTTTTAACTAACTTAAATTTTTTCTTAGCAAAAAATCCGCAAGAATCCTGAACCTTCTCACTCACCGTCACATGAATAGATTTTGCATGTAGCTCTTTAGCAACTGCGATCACTTTATCTAATAGGGCTGAACCAATTCCATTACCTGAATTTTTTTCTGGGTCAACTAGGAATAGGCTTTTGATTTCAAGACTGTTTGATATGCCGAATGCTTGAAACTCATCTGAAAGTGCATTTTTATGCACTAATACTCCTACAGGCTGTTCGCCATTCAGTAGCAGAGTGCATGTACGGTCTTTACCCTTTTCAATTTTGCCCAAAGCCGCTTCCTGTGAGCCATAGAGAGGTTCTAATGTCTTTTTGAAAACTTCTCTGAGTAGTTTTAACCTTTCTACAGAACCAATAACAGGTGCCCAAAACAGTTGAGAGGTTATTGATAAGGATCCAGATAGACCTAAAGGACGAGAAGCTGAGGAAACTATACCTAATAAAGCCATAAACATCTCCTATGCTTGTTGAATGTGGTTGCATTAAGCGTAAGCACAGTATTCTGTAGAAAAGATATTTTCGTAAATAAAAATTTAATGCCAGTTTTGAAGAACTGATTTTAGGTCCAAGCATTTATTACATGGGGAATGAACATTTTTTAGGCATTGTTTTCTAGGCTATGCTGTAATAGATAAGACTTAAATTGACATTTAGAGGTAAATAAGAAAGAAACTTAGCCAAAGCGCTTGGGAATGTATCTCAAGCTTGTAAGCATATGGGATATTCAAGAGAAAGCTTTTATACTAAAAGGAGGAGAAGCAGCTTTACAGGAGATCTCTAGAAAGAAACCCTGTCCTAAAAATAGAGTAGAAGAACAGATAGAAGCTAGAGCAGTTGCATTTGCTATAGAAAAGCCTGCATATGGCCAGCTGCGAGCTTCTAATGAGATGAAAAAACAAGGAATGCGTATTTCCCCTGGAGGAGTAAGATCAATATGGCTAAGGCATAATCTAGAAACATTTAAGAAAAGGCTTAAAGCATTAGAAGCAAAAGCTGCCCAAGATCATGTGATTTTTACAGAAGACCAATGAAGAGCTTTGGAAAAATCCAAAGAAGAAAAAGAGGCCCATGGAGAAATAGAAACACAGCATCCAGGCTATCTTGTTGCACAAGACACCTAATTATGTAGGTACTATTAAAGGAGTAGGGCGCGAATCTATCAACAAACAGTGATTGACACCTATAGCAAAGTAGCCTTTGCTAAACTATATGATAGAAAAAATGCACTTGTAGCAGCAGATGTGTTAAATGATAAAGTCATCCCTTGGTTTGAAGAACAAGCAGTGAGGATTCTAAGAACGCTTACCGACAGAGGGACAGAATACTGTGGTAGCCGAGAATATCCTGAGTATGAGCTCTATCTTACAATAGAAGATATTGAACATAGTCGAATAAAAGCAAGCATCCGCAAACCAATGGAATTTGCGAGAGATTCCAGCAGACAATGCAAAATGCATTTTATGCATTAGCTTTTAGGAAGAAAGTCTATCATAGCATTGAAGAACTGCAGACTGATGTGGATAAAATGAAGAAAGAGTTCATACTGGAAAGTACTGTTATGGAAAGACGCCATGGCAAACATTTCAGGATGCAAAACATCTAGCACAAATGGAAATGCTAGATACACTACATCAAGTTGATACTGTCAACGAAGTGCTGCCTATCAATTGTCCTGTCTAGGACACTTTAGGTGAATGCGCACGTGGTATGCTACCTTTCCGTTTTCAATATCCTTTTTTTATTGTCGCCATAATGTTTCCACCTGGTTACAGAAAAAATTAGAACTATACACAAGACTCACAAAAAGCACAACAAATAAGCTAGTTAGTTCATTTCAAATTGTGCATTTCTCCTAAATTGCTTTATTAGAATCGCAAAAATCACAGAAATCATGAAAAAGTTTTTGAGTTGTTTATAGCAAGAAAGTGGAGCATTTAGAAAAAAAAGAAGCTCCAATTTTACTGGAGTAAACGCCACAACAGACTGAAAATAAAACTGCTCGGAACAGGAGTCGAACCTGCACGCCCTTGCGAGCAAGGGATTTTAAGTCCCTAGTGTCTACCATTCCACCATCCGAGCAAGTAATGAAGCTCATGATTCTACTGAAGTATTTAAAAAAAAAGCAAGAAAAAAGGCTCTTAAATTTTTAAGAGCCTTATACCTAGAATAGAAAATCGGTATTGATATTCTCTGTAAAGGCGGGAGGATTAAGAATAGAGCGACTAAAAGCAGTTCCTTCAGAACCTGGCTCTTTGTCTGCATCTTTTTCTTTTTTCTTCTCTTCTACTTTTGGTTCCACTTGTTGCTCAAGAATTTCTTCATGAGTGATAATCTCTTCTTTTTTTTCTATAAGAGATTGCCCTAAATCTTTATCTTTATAACGACTGAACAAAGTTTCTGAAATAAGTATCGGAGGAGGGGGAATGAGCACAGGCGATGAAATCTTTTCTTCATCTGTTCCTTTTTGTTCTTCCTTCGACTCACCTTCTTTTTCAGGACTATCTGTTCTGCGAAAGCGTTGCTCTTGTTGCTCATCCATATGACGACGGCGACGGCGACGATGTCGATCTCGACGCTTATCCGTACGCACTTCTTCTGTTGTAGACTCAACAGTTTCTAAGGCAGAGGATTGCTCTATAGGCGCTAACTCTTTTTCAGAAGCTGGAGTTTCTTTGGCAGGAGCACGTGTATTTTCACGACCTCCTCCAATTTTAATGGAACGCTCATGGCTTACATTTTTCAATGCAATTCGCGCTTCGCGCACTTCTAAAATCTCATAATCTCCTGTGGGCACTAAAAATGCTTTAGGCTTTTCTAAAGAACGGAAAAAAAAAGCCCGGCCAAAAGAGACAACTTCCACTGCATCAACGTAATATTCTTCTGCCTTTTCTCCTTTAGTATTACGCACGAGGAGCTTATACCCCTCTTCTCTAGGAGAAATAATTGTTTCAATCGTTGGTTCTCGAGTAAAATGCACGTATCTTATTCCAGGTTATTAGCTTGAGGTCTCTTTGGATACCATATATCGCAGCAAATCTACGACTCGATGTGAGTATCCCATTTCATTATCATACCAAGCAATGAATTTATAAAAATGAGAATTTAATTTTATTCCTGCATGTTTATCAAAAATACAAGAAGAGGGATGACCGATAAAGTCAGAAGAAACAACATCTTCATCACAATAGGTAACAATGCCCTTCATAGGGCCCCTTGCTTGTTCTTGAATAACAGCACAGATTTCTTCATATGATGTAGCTTTGGTAAGCCTTACTGTAAGATCGACAACAGAAACATCAATTACAGGAACACGTAATGCCATACCTGTTAACTTGCCTTTTACTTTAGGTAAACAAAGTGCCACTGCTTTTGCTGCACCCGTAGATGAAGGAATAATGTTTATACTTGCAGCTCGCCCTCCTCGTCGATCTTTCCTAGAAGGGCCATCTACTGCATGCTGTGTAGCTGTCATAGCATGTACAGTGGTCATTAAACCTTCTTCTATTCCAAAATGATCCAATAGTATTTTGGTTAGAGGAGCTAAACAGTTCGTTGTACAAGATGCATTAGAGACAATAAAATCCTTGCTCGGATTATAATTTTCTTGATTAACCCCCATTACAAAAGTAGGAACTTCTCCTTTTGCAGGAGCAGAAATAATGACTCTTTTAGCACCAGCTTTTCTATGTTTATTTGCCGACTCTAAATCAGTAAAACAACCAGTTGATTCAATCACATAATCTACTTTTAAATCTTTCCAAGGAATATTTTCAGGCTCTCTCTCAGAGAGGACGGCAATCTTTTTTTTATTTACGCTTATATACTTATCGTTTGCTGTAACAGGATGAGGAAATGTGCGGTGCACAGAATCATACTTTAATAAGTAAGCTAGATCTTCTGATGGGACAAGATCATTAATTGCAACAACGTCGATCTCTGGACACTTTTCGCTGATAATCCTTAGTATAAGCCGACCAATTCTTCCAAACCCATTAATACCAACTCGAATTGACATGTTTCCTCCTTATCGAGTCTTTGCTTTATATATCAAAACAACCTCAAGATTAATACATGAGATTGTATATCTACAAGGTTTAAAAAACCCTTTAGGGTCTCTTAGAAAATATAGATGCATATATTTAGAAATTTGAAAAACAATTCCTAAAAAAGCATCTATAGTAGATACTTTTTCAGATAAAAAACATTTATTCGGAAAGGTACTCAATATAACAAAGAGAAGCTCCATCGCCTATGCGATATCCTTCTTTTAGAACGCGTGTAAATCCACCATTTCGATTAGCAAATCTTTTTGCAAGTTCATCAAGCTTGCCCATTACTCTACGATCTGTGTTATAAGAAGAAGTATTTCCTGCTTTAGCAGCCCTTGCTTCCTTCGTGGTTAATGAGTTATAGCGAATCATTAAATCCCCAATGATCTTGCGTTTATTAGCAAGAGTATTTGATTTAGCCAAAGTCACAACATGATCTGCATGTCTTTTAAGTTCTGAAGCTTTGCGCTCTGTTGTTCTAATTCGACCATGTACGATTAAAGACTTAACCATATTAGCAATCATACAACGGCGATGACTTGCAGTTCGCCCGATTTTAAAGGTGTGTTTGCGATGTCTCATGTTTGATGCCCTGCCTTTTTACTTAAGTATTCCTGTACAGCTTCTTTGACATTATCTTTATGAAGATCCATACCAAGATCTTCTTTAGTCATTCCTAGCCAAAGGCCCATTCCTTTGAGTTTATCTTTAATTTCGTTTAGGGATTTCTTTCCAAAATTTCTAAATCTTAAAAGTTCAGGTTCTGGCATGACGACTAGCTCTGCAATTGTATCAATACAAGCTAAAGAAAGGCAATTACTTGAGCGTACAGAAAGCTCAATTTCATTAATTTTTAGCGCAAGCTTAGCCATCAGAGCATCTTTATCTGTATTAAGTTTAATTTCTCCCTGATCAAAACTTAAGATATCTACATTCAATTCATCAAAAACTTCAAAATGTAAAATCCCAATTTGCGTTGCAAAAGTAAGTGCTTCCTCAGGAGAAATACGTCCGTCTGTAGTCACTTCTAAAACTAAACGATCAAAGTCTGTGTCTTGACCTACACGTGTATTTTCTACAAAGTAATTTACCAACCTTACAGGAGAAAAAGCAGAATCAAGCAGAATTTCATCTATTGCATTTTCTTGTATTGGATGCCTTTCAGCGGGCACATATCCACGACCAATTGCTACTTTTACATCAATTCTACGCATCATTGGTTTAGTGACTGTAAAAATCACTAGATCTGGATTGAATAGATCAAACTCAGACTCTCCTAATAGATCGTGTAGAGTTACTGCATATTGACCATTATTCTCTTCAAGCATGTCTGGTGTAATATCCAGCATTTTGGAAATCTGCTTTAATTCACGAGATTCTAGTTCTTCATCTGTTGGTAATTTGCGTAAAAGAGCACTTTTAAAATTCAACACAATGGTTGTCATATCTTCTATTACGCCATCAATCGCCATATACTCATGCGGAACGTCTTCGATACGCACAGAAACAATAGCGGGAGCTTCTAAGGAGCTGAGCATAATTCTGCGTAAAGCATTCCCAACAGTGTGTCCAAAACCTCTCTCAAACGGCTCTGCAATAAAACGAGCAAATGTCTTAGAACGGCTCGCTTCATCAAGCTTAATCTTTGACGGCAACTCAAATTTGCCATATTTAATGGCCATGATCAAACTCCTGAAAATTTCTAGTTCTTTTTTAAACACTGATAAAATCAGTGTTATTTATATTTTTATAGCAAAAAAAACGAGTTTATACCCTTCGTCTTTTAGGTGCACGACATCCGTTGTGAGATATAGGGGTTACATCTCTAATAAATGTAACTTCTAATCCACCACCGCGCAATCCTTTTACAGCAGATTCTCTTCCAGTACCAGGCCCACAAAGATTTACTTCAACTTCTTTCATTCCGCTAATTGCAATTGCTTGCTTTGCAGCATCTTCTGCCGCCATGTTTGCTGCAAAAGCAGATGATTTACGAGAACCTGTATATCCAGCTCTACCAGCAGAGGCCCAAGCAATTGTATTACCCGCTAAATCGGTGATGGAGACAATTGTATTACTAAAGGTTGCTAAAACATGAGCAATACCTGATGAGACATTGCGATGCGTCTTTTTTTTATTTTTAGCAATGGTTGGTTTCTTAACCATTGCCTTACGGGTATCTTGTTTAGCCAAAGCTCAATCTCCTCTATTTCTTTTTGTTCGCTACTGTTTTTCTCTTTCCCTTTCTAGTACGCGCATTAGAACGTGTACGTTGGCCACGAACAGGAAGACCTAAACGATGACGCATCCCTCGATAGCAATGAATACTAATCAATCTTTTAATATTTCCTTGAACTTGGCGACGAAGATCTCCTTCAACTATGTAGTCGGATTGCAATTTAGCATTAAGCTTTGCAATGTCATCTTGCGTTAAGCGATGTGCTCTCATATTAGGATCTAATCCTAGTTCTGTACAAACTTCTTTTGATTTTTCGCGGCCAATACCATAAACATACGTTAAGCTAATTTCTAACCGCTTGTTATCTGGGATATCGACTCCAATTACTCTAGGCATGAAATACATTCCTTTTTTAAACAATTATCCGAAATATTTTATCAGATCTTTTATTTATTAACAATATTGACCTGCTATCTTAATTCGAGCTAAAAAAACTTCTATCTTCCTCTTAGCCGACTTCTCTTCATAAATCCTTCGTAACGCTTCATTAATAAGTGAGATTCTATTTGCTTAGAGGTATCTAAAATAACGCCTACGAGAATGAGCAAAGAGGTCCCTCCAAAAAAATATGTAATACTTGCATCTACATGTAGTAACTTTCCAATGATCGTTGGTAAAATTGCAATCATTGAAAGAAAAATAGCTCCTGCAAATGTAATTCTATTCATCGTTAATTCTAAATAATCTTGGGTAGATCTTCCTTGCTTAATCCCAGGAATAAATGCCCCATTTTTTTTCATATCAGATGCGATTTGTTCAGGATGGAATTGGGTTGCAGTCCAAAAATAGGTAAAGAAAATAATAAGCATTACAAAAATCGCCATATATAGCCAACTACCTGGTGAAATAGCATTTGCACATTTCCCAACCCAAGAATTAGCGCCTATAAATTGCCCAATTGTAGCAGGAAACATTAACAATGAAGAGGCAAAAATTACAGGGATTACCCCAGCATAATTTACTTTCAAAGGAATATATGCATTCCCGCCCCCTTGCACTTCGCGCCTTCCTACAACTCGCCTAGCATATTGAAGAGGGATCTTTCTTTGACCCTGAATGATCAAAATAGTTCCTATAATAATAAGAACAAAAACAATGGACAAAATGACTAACGAAGAGAAAGTAAGCTGACCTGGTTCTTGAGAATCTAAATTTAACTGACGCACCACAGAACCTAAAGTGCTCGGCAGAGAAGAAAGAATCCCAACGGTAATAATTAAACTAATTCCATTGCCAATCCCTTTTTCCGTAATTTGCTCGCCAATCCACATCAAAAGGATAGTTCCGGTAGTCATAGTTGTCATGATAATTAAATAAAACAACCAAGGGATTCCTAAAAATTGTATATCCATAACTTCGTTTGCAATAATACCAGGTGCTCCTGCATTTAATTGCATCGCATACCTTCCAAACAATCCTGATTGAAAAAACGCCAAAAACAAAGTAAGAGTACGTGTCCAGCGTCCTAACTTACGTTTTCCGCTTTCTGGATTTTCTTTGATCTCCCTTTGCATAGTAGGAACAAGTGCCATCACTAACTGCATAATGATAGAAGAGGATATATAAGGCATAACCCCCAAAGCAATCACAGTCATGTGAGCAAAAGCTCCTCCAGAAAATATGTCCATAAGTTGAAAAAGATTTTGACTACCGCCTGCAGCGCTACGAAAAAGCTGCACAGCTAATTCTCCATTAATACCTGGCACAGGTATATAAGAACCTATGCGGCAGGCAATTAACATAAGAAGAGTAAAGAAAATCTTTTTTCTAAGATCGGGTATAACAAGCAATTTAGCTATTTTTGCAATCATTTTATATCTAATATTCCATTAGCTTGTTATTTTTTGGTAAGAAATACCTTGTCTTTTCAACTTCTCTTCTGTTGCTTGAGAAAACAAGCGCGCTTCAATGGTAACTTTTTTAGTTAGCTCTCCATTGGAGAGGATTTTTAATCCCCCAGGAACTCTACGAGGTGCAACACCTTTTTCTCGTAGTGTGTTTAAGCTAACTATTTCGCCATCTTGGTATAACTTGTCGATCATTTGCAGATTAATTGCAAACACATAAGATGCGAAGCGCCCATTGGTAAAACCTCTAGTAGGCAGTTTTTTATATAAAGGAATTTGCCCTCCTTCATGTCCAAAACGGTGCTTGTAACCCTGGCGAGCCTTATCACCTTTATTACCATGACCACAAGTCTTTCCTCTTTTCGAACCAACTCCTCGTCCCACCCTCTGCACTTTTTGTTTAGGTCTGTGAGTGTTAGCTAATTGCGATAAAGTAATCATGACGCTAAACCTCTATTTACTAGATTTTTTTGACGATTTACAAGACTTTCCAAAGCGGTTAATGTTGCTTGCACTTGATTTAAAGGGTTATTAGACCCATAGATTTTTGCAACTACATCTTTTATTCCGGCAAGCTCTAGCACAGAACGAACTTTTGAACCTGCAATAACACCTGTCCCATCTCGAGCTGGTTTTAATAGAACTGTACAACCATCCCAATCTACTAAAACTTCATGCGGAATCGTAGACCCTTCCATCTCAAATGTAAAGATATTTTTACGAGCAGATTCTGTTGCCTTGCGAATAGCATCTGATACTTCATTTGCTTTAGCAAAACCAAAACCAATTCTACCTTGTCTATCGCCTACAAGAACCAGTGCAGAAAAGCTAAATTTCTTTCCGCCTTTTACCGCTTTACAACAACGGTTAACGTACAGAACCTTGTCTTCAAATTCCGTTCCAAATTCCTCAGCGCGTCTTTTATTCTGTTCCATGTTACATCCCTTAACTTAAAATTGTAACCCTGACTGACGTGCAGCTTCTGCAAGTTCTGCTAGCAATCCATGATATTTATGATAACCACGATCAAATACAACACATTGAATATTTTTTTGTTTAGCAGCATTCGCCAACAAAATACCCACTTCTCGCGCAGCTTGTTTACTTTTTTTGCCCAGATTTTTTTGACGCAAAAGCAGTGTGTATGTGCTTGCGCTTGCAAGAGTGATTCCCTTTTCGTCATCGATCAACTGTGCACAAATGTGTTTCAGTGATTTAAATACAGAAAGTCGAGGCTTATCGCTAGAGCCGCGTACTTGTTTTCTGACACGCAAACTTCGTCTTTTTCTTTTTGTATTTCGACTCTGCAATTCATTAAACATAAAAGCTCTACCTTAAAAAAATTAACCTGTTTTTCCCTTTGCTGCTTTACCAGCCTTTTTGCGCACATGCTCTTTCTCATAGCGAATCCCTTTACCTTTATAAGGCTCAGGTTTTTTTTCTGCGCGTATTTCAGCAGCAAAATGCCCTACGAGAAACTTACTTATTCCCTCAACAACGATCAGCACTCCTTTTTCCACTGTTACTTTAACTCCTTCGGGAATCAAAAGCTTTGTGGGATGAGAGCGCCCAATTTGCAAATCGAGCATATTTCCTTCAATTTGAGCACGGTATCCAACACCTTCTAGCTTTAATCTTTTTTCAAATCCAACGCTTACACCTATAATCATATTATTAATCAAAGCTCTAGCTAAACCGTAATCTTTATTGTGTACTTTTACTTGTTCATCTCTTAAGACAAATAAACGATCGTTTTCTATTTTTATTAAAATCCCTTTAATTGCAGGAATGAACAATTCACCTTTAGGACCTTTTACTTCGATTCGTCCATTTTGGATCTTAATATCTATTTTTTTCCCAGCAAGTGAGATTAGCTTTTTCCCAAGGCGTGACATATAAAATTACCTTTTCTTAAATTACCAAACCACACATAATAACTCACCGCCAAGTCGATCTCTTCGAGCGGCTTTACCATCGCGAATACCTTTAGAAGTAGACATAACTGCAACTCCCATTCCACCGTAAACAATGGGAATTTCAAGATAACCAACGTACTGCCTTGCAGAAGGAGAAGACATACGTTTTAAACCCTTTAATACAGGCTCCCTTCCATTAGCATATTTTAAAAAAAGCCTTGCTTCTCTTTTTTCTTCACTGACAAGACACTCTCCAACAAATCCATTCTCTTGCAACACCTTTATAATCGCTAACTTTATTTTACTGGGTCTGAAAATGACAAAGCGATGGCGAGCACTTTTTGCGTTACGAATCCTTGTTAGCAAATCTGCAATTGGATCACTTAATGACATGATTTTTTCTCTCCCTCACCTTTATTCTGCTGTTTTAAATGGAAGCTCAAGTTGAGTTAATAGCTCAAGACATTCTTCATCAGTTTCTGCGGACGTTACAAATGTGATATTCATTCCTTGCGTCTTCTTTACTTCATCTAAGATAATCTCTGGGAAAATTTGCTGGTCCTGGACTCCTAAAGAATAACTTCCTCTACCATCACATTTAGGATTAAAGCCGCGAAAATCTCGAATACGAGGAGAAACAATATGACAAAAGCGATCAAGGAAATCATACATCCTCTTTTTTCTAAGAGTAACCTTTATCCCAATTGGTTGATCTTCACGTAATTTAAAATTAGCAATTGCTCGACGTGATTTCGTCAAAATCGGCTTCTGTCCTGATAACAATGCCATTTCCTTGATGCAAGCTTGCATTGCATTTTTATCTTTAGAAGCTTCTGCTATTCCCATGCTAATTACAATTTTCTTTAGCTGAGGAATAAGCATTAAGTTGGAATACTTAAATTTATTTTGCAGCTCTTTTTTTACAACTTCTTTATAACGCTTATGTAATCTAGACATTGTTTATCTTCTACTTATGAATGTTTTTTAACCTGGCGAAATTTAATCTGCTTATTCCCTTCCAAATAAAATAGCTCTTTAGCTCCATCAGCTGTAAAGCGTACTTTGACTTTCACTGGCTGATTTTCTTTATTGCATAAAGAGACATTGGAAATATGAATGGGCGTTTCAATTTCAATAATTCCAGCACCTGGAGCTTTCGTTTGACGCTTAGCGTGCTTCTTACGAATATTCACTCCTTGCACCAAGATTCGCTCTTTATTTCGAGAAATCACTTCACCTGACTTTCCTTTGTCATTGCCTGAAATCACAACAACAGTATCACCTTTTTTAATCCATTTACTCATAGATTCTCCCTTAAATCACTTCTGGTGCTAATGAGGTAATTTTAATATAGCCTCTTTCACGCACTTCACGTGCAATAGGGCCAAAAATACGCGTCCCTTGAGGATTTCCCTTGTCATCAATAATTACGCAGCTATTATCAAAAAATGATAGCTGACTTCCATCTTTACGAGAAATGCTACTGCATGTTCTAACAATAACAGCTTTAACTACTTTACCCTTTTTAACGGTCCCTTTAGGATCAGCTTCTTTTACAGCGCAAATAATTACATCGCCTACACCTGCTCGAGGGCGCTTAGAACCTTTTTTTATAATTCTAAAACAACGTACACGTTTAGCACCGGTGTTATCTGCTACTTCTAATTCGGTTTCTTCTTGAATCATGGCCTTTGTATTCCTAGTAATTTATGCATCTGTTTCTTAATCTAAAGAACTTGCAATACACGCCATCTTTTCAATTTTGAAAGAGGACGCGTCTCAATAATTTTTACAAACTTTCCAATCTCAACCACTCCTTCTTCAAGATGAGCGTAATAGGTTTTACCACGTGTAATCACCTTATTAAAATCAGGGTGCTTGAATGTACGATCTACACGCACTTTAACCGTTTTTTGCATTTTGTTAGAAACAACTATACCTTCCCTAATCTTACGCTTTGTGTTAAACTCTTGATCTGCTTGTTTTTCCATTCTTTACCTACGTTTACGCCTTTTTCTCTTGGAGGACTGTCAAGACCCTTGCTCTATCTCTTCTTTTTAATTGGATTAAATGAGGCTTTTCCAATTTACGTGTTGTCTTTAGCTCATTGCGCAATTCAAAAATCTCTTTAGATAAATCGGTGTAAAGAGCTTGTAATTCTTCTTTTGACTGATCTCTTAATTCTTTTGCTTTTGGCATTTGTAAAACCTTATTTTATACTCGTTCTACTCGTTCAACAAATCTAGTATGGAGCCCTAGTTTAGCTGCTGCTTTTCTTAATGCATTTTGTGCATCTGTTCTGGATACCCCAGCTACTTCAAACAGTACTCTACCAGGTTGAACAACGGCTACCCAATGATCCACTGCACCTTTTCCTTTTCCCATACGAGTTTCAGCAGGCTTTCTAGTCACAGGCTTATGCGGAAAAATTCGGATCCAAACCTGGCCACGGCGCTGAAATTGTCGATTGATAGCAACTCTACAAGCTTCGATTTGATTCGCTTTTATGTCACCTCTTTCAAGAACTTTCATCCCAAACTCACCAAATTCTACAAAATTACCGCTTTTACTTAAGCCGGAGCGACTTCCTTTTTGAGTTTTTCTATGTTTCGTACGAACAGGCATTAGGGCCATGTTAGCCTCCTACTAATTTTGATCGATTTATCTCGTCTTCGCCTTTATTAATACATACTTTGATCCCAATAGAACCATAAGTAGTTTCCGCCCTGGTAGTTGCATAATCAATATCAGCACGCAATGTATGTAAAGGAACGCTTCCTAATATATACCACTCTACACGAGCAATCTCAGCACCACCAATACGTCCTGAAATTTGCACTTTAATCCCAATAGCCCCTGCATCCATAGTAGCTTGCATAGCTTTTTTCATAATTCTTCTAAAAGGGATTCGGCGCTCTAACTGCCTAGCTATATTTTCAGCTACGAGTTGGGCTTCAAGATCTGGTCTTTTAATTTCTTCAACTTCAATCCAAATCTCTTTTCCTGTTAACTTTCTAAGCTCTTGCTTTAATATATCGAGTTCTGCAGCTTTTCTTCCAATAACTAAGCCTGGGCGCGCTGTATGAATAGTCACTTCTATTTTACCACTCATTCTTCTAATGATGATCCTAGAAGTACCTACACAACAGGATTTTTTCATCAAATGCTTACGAATCTTAGCATCCTCTCCTAGTAAATCACCAAACTCCTGTTTGTTGGCATACCAAAGAGAACGCCATCTCTTATTTCTAATTAACCTAAACCCAATTGGCGATGTCTTTTGACCCATTGTTTCCTCTCTATTCAGCAGCCACGGCTATTGTAAAATGACTAGTTCTTTTCATAATTGGATGACTTCCACCCCTATTTTTTGGCTTAGCGCGCTTTAAAACAGGTCCTACGTCCACTTTTACTTCTTTTACAATTAAATCGCGCCTTTGAATGTGTAACTGTGTTTCTGCATTAGCAACTGCAGAGTGTAATGTCTTTTGCAGAAGCAATCCTGCTTTTAATTTACAAAAACGCAATTGTATTACAGCCTCTTCAACTTTAAGTCCTCTAATTAAATTAGCAGCTAAACGCGCCTTTCTTGGACTAATTCGCACATACTTTGTTTTCGCATAAGCTTGTGGCATAAATTCTTAACCTCTTCCTGAAGTTGCAGCTTTGGAACTATCTGTGCTTTTTTTCGACCCATGTCCTTTAAATACCCGCGTTGGTGAAAATTCACCAAGACGATGACCTACCATATTATCGGACACAAAAACACTAATAAACCTCTTCCCATTGTGAACATCAAAAGTATGTCCAATCATTTCAGGAAGAATCATGGATCGTCGTGACCATGTTTTGATAGGGTTTTTTTTACCGTTTTTATTTTGCATACTTACTTTATCTAATAAGTGATGGTCTACAAATGGTCCTTTTTTTAACGATCTTCCCATATAAACTTCAAACTCCCAATCTATTTCCTACGGTCTTTAACGATCATTTTATTAGATTTTTTCTTAGAACGCGTACGACGTCCCTTAGTGTCTTTTGCCCATGGGGTTTGTGGAAGGTATCCATTATGTTTACCTTCTCCTCCTCCATGTGGGTGATCCACCGGATTCATTGCTGTTCCTCGAACAGTTGGACGAATCCCTCTCCAACGAGAACGCCCTGCTTTGCCTTCAACACGTAAATTTCTTTCTGGATTAGAAACAGCTCCAAAAGTAGCTCGACAATTCTCATGGATGAGCCTCACTTCTCCAGATGGCATTTTTAAGTTCACATATCCACTGTCGGTTTTTGCCATTAATTGAGCGGAAAGACCTGCTGAACGCACAAGCTGGCCTCCTCGTCCCGGATAGAGTTCAATATTATGAACAATTGATCCAAGAGGCATGTGCTTTAAGCGCATACAAAAACCCACATCAAATCGCCCTTGATCATTTGTTGCTATTACAGCACCTACTTTCAATCCCTGCGGAGCTAAAATATAACGCTTTTCTCCGTCCAAGTAGTTCAACAGGGCAATAGCAGCTGTTCTATTAGGATCATATTCAATAGATGCTACTTTAGCAGGTATGTTTTCTTTATCTCTTTTAAAGTCAACAATGCGATAAAAGCGTTTATGACCACCACCTTTATGTCTACAAGTGATATGACCATGGTGGTTGCGGCCATTTGTTCTTTTTTTCTTTTCAATTAAAGACTTTTCAGGCTTTGCACGGCTTAAAGCCTCTTGCTTGGTTAAAACAAGATGACGCTGCCCTGCCGTAGTGGGTCGAAACTTTTTTAACATAGTAATTTCCAAGGCTCCTTAGCTTAACCTTTATCCTCAATATTATCCCCAGGCTCTAAGGAAACAATGGCTTTTTTAAAACCTGCTTTCTTTCCCAGACGTCCTCTCACACGTTTAGCTTTGGGCTTAATAGTAACTGTATTTACAGATGTAACTTTAATTTTTCTGTCGATATAAATCTTTTCAATAGCTTGCTTGATTTCTTGTTTATTTGCTTTTTTTGCAACCAAAAAAACATACTTTGGGATTTTACATTTTCTAACAGAAGGATTACCATCATTGGATTGCAATTGTTCCATAACTCGCGCTTTTTCTGTTATATGGCGAGATAATATAACATCGTAAGGACTCTTTTTTAACATAACTAACCCTGTCCTCCCAATAGAACTTTTAACTGATCTACAGCTGAATTCATCACAATCAGATGTTGATTAGCGATCACATCATATCCATTTACAATAGTTAACGGAAGAAATCTCAAACCAAGAATATTGCGAGTGCTTAAAAATAACATGCGATACTTCTCTAGCAATATAGCGTTCTGCCCCTCATCACCACTTTCAGCTAAGAAAATAATTTTTTTATTTTCTAAATCTCTTGCCTTTAAAAACTGCACTACTTGTTTTGTTTGCGGTTTATGCATTTCTTCAAATTGCAAGACATGTAGAGAGTCATTTAACACCTTTTCAATTAATAGCTGACGGATCACAGCGCGTTTTTCTTTTTTATTCACCTTTACGTGTTGATCAAATTTTGGTCTAGGAGCATGAACACGTCCTCCTCCTTTATACTGAGGAGCGCCTAGATAACCTTGCCTTGCTCTACCAGTCCCTTTCTGAGGATGAGGTTTTTTACCACTATGATTTACTTCCGCTCTCGTTTTTGTATTTGCAGACCACTGGCGAGCATTTGCACGCAGGGCCGTAACATAATCTTTGACCATTTGCGTATTTGCAGCTGGAGCAAGTAACTCATCATCAATTTCAATCTTCCCTACTTCTTCACCAGCTAAATTATATTCCTTTAGATAGGCCACAACTACAACTCCCTTACGCTTTCTTCTTTGCTTTTGAGATATAAACTAATCCATTGCGTGGCCCCGGAACAGCCCCCTCGACAAGGATAACATTCTTTTCTAAATCGACTTTTACCACGCGCAAATTCTGCGTAGTTACCATCTCATTTCCCATGCGACCGGACTTTTTTTGCCCTGGCAAACAACGCCCTGGTGTAGAACGCATGCCGGTTGAACCACCATGGCGATGGAATCCAGAACCATGAGAAGCAGGCCCGCCTGCAAAATTATGACGCTTCATAACCCCTTGATGACCTTTACCTTTCGAAATACCAGAAACATCGACGTAGCCAATCTCATTAAAATAACTCACATTAAGCTCTTGAGCTACTTGAAAGTCTTCTACGTTCTCTACTCTAGATTCTTTTAAACCAGATCTTGGCTCTATTTTTGCTTTTGCAAAATGACCCTGCAATGGCTTAGAAACATTCCTAAGCTTTGAAGATTTAACTTTATAAGCCGCTAGCTGAATAGCATTATAGCCATCTTTGCCTTGACTGCTTTTAATTTGAGCTACGACATTAGGCTCTGCCAAAATTACTGTACAAACAATTTGATTGCCTCGCGTATCAAATCGCATTGTCATTCCTTTTTTCTTTCCTTGAAATTTTAAAGTCATACTTTTTCCTTATTACACAAATTATCGCCGTGAGTGATCTCTTTTAAGGCACTGTTATAAACAGCAACATCAGAATGAGAGTGTGTCTGACAGCAACAAGGAGTATACGCGCTTATGAATGCTTTGTACTTTCTTGCCCTTTAAGCCTTTACTTGTGGCTTAAGCGAAGAGGCTACCAAAAAACTGATTTTTTCCTCAACGTCTTTTTTACCTTCCTTGCTTTTTATCTTGGCAAAAGCCAAGAAATGATCAATAAAGAGAAAATAAACCCCAAAACAAAGAGCAAAAAGCCCCATTCTCGGAGTTTCAATCTATTCCTAAAATCCCATGCCATAAGCAAACCCATTTTCTTTTAAAGAAAATTTTCCCTTATGCAAAGATAGCACTTTGCTACCATACAGATGAGCAGAAATTTTTAAAACTAAAAGACAACCACTGAATGCAAGTATTGGTCTGTCTAACTTCTTGGAGCTCTTTTTAAGCATTTATAAAAAAATTTTTATAGATATTTTTGTTATCCTAAGCAAAGAGAGCCTACATTTTTCATCAAGTGCTTTTTTAAGAGCTTCTGATCCAGAATGACAACTTAAGGTGTAATTCAAGTAACCCGATACCCTTCTTGAAAAAGACAAAACACCTGAGTAAAAAGATAAAAAATTTCATCTACTTTTTCTAATTGCTTTTTTAGGTCAGAAGAAAAAGAAATTACATGAATTCTTATTAGAAATAAAACCACTTTAACTCCATCACAAAAAATATCTATAGAATTAAAAACAAATCCACTAATTACCTGAATTCATTTAGCGGTAAAATCAATCGAGTTGGGATTCGCATATACTTTTATTCCTCATCTGGAATGATCTGCCAGCTTTTTAGTGTCATTGAACAGCTCTATTCCACTTAAAAGCTCTTCTCCCATATTACAAGCATCTAATGCCCCTGCATGATATTTCTGCGCAGAAGAAAAAAACACTTAGATGCTTGAACTGTTTTAAAAAAAGAGCATGCAAACCTAACCAGGATGGATCTGTATTGATTTTCGAGAGCTTTGCAGCATTGTTTAAAGAAGGGCCAAATAAACTTCTTAGCATGTTCAAAAAAAAACCTTGCCAGGTAAAATTATGTCAACAAGAACTCATTGGATATCTCTACATCTTGGTGCATTCATTGATTTTAAAAAATGACTAGATAAATTAGTTAATGTAGCAATCGTCGAACAGAAAAACATTGCTCTTGGAGAAGTTCCGCAAAGCCCTTTCTTATTTGCTAAAGGAATAGCACCCAGCATAAAAACAGAAATATTTCCTGCTATACTCGTTACATTTTCAAGGCTTAAACCGTTTGTTTGATATTGCTTATGATCATCTCCCAAACGTGCAAATGCTCCTGCAATAATTGCAACTAAGTTTCCTATTTGAAGGAAGGGATTTTGCGCAGACACAACCTTTGTAATTTTCAAAAATTTAATGCTCTCAAATGCACTGCTGTACACTCCTGCCCAGGCACTAAGGCTTTTTCTAAATGAGGCTCTTGTAAAGATGTCTTTTAAAGAGCTACTTTCATTTTCTCCTCTAGGCGAATTTCCTAAATGAAATTCAGTGCCATTTGGCAATGAAAATACTTCATTCCCTAAATGAAGTTTCACTTCATTCCCTAAATGAAGTTTCACTTCATTTTCTGATAAAGGCCCAGTTACATTTGGCACTTGATCACAATTCTCTAGACTAACAAGAGTTCCATTCTGTAGTTTAAATTTTGTATTTGGTCTTAAAGAAGGCGGCGCCTGACCTATCAATCGAAGGGTACTGCCTTCTATTAGTAAAATCCTTTTTTCCCCTAAAACGAGCAAATCTCCAGTTTTACACGAAATTACATTTGAAGCTCTTAAATTTAATGCATTACTAATTTGATCGGAAAGGCCTACTAAAGTCAACCACCCTTTGCATTTTCCAGCTTTTTTAACTACAACATCTACTTTTCGTACAAATTCTTCATTTTTTAAAGTGAGCAAAACACACTTACCTAAAGCCTCTATCCCTTTAGCTAGGTCTCTTGGTTTTTTTAATAAGGACTTAAAAAACCTACCGTTCACTTCACATGTTTTTTTTAGAGGAGTATTTTCATATGTCCTATTTAAAGTATCAAAGACATAGGTAGTAGGAGTAATAATAAAAGAGTCAAAAGCATTTTGGATATAAGAAGCCATAATTGCCAACCTTAATTTATTGTGTTTTAGTTAGAAAAGAGTGCAATTGTAGCCTAAGTAAAGAAAAATATCTAGTAGAAAACAATATGCTTAAAATTATTTTATCAAATAATTTTTGGATTTTGAAGACCATTAAAGCAATCCGTTGCTGACATAGCTCGCTTTCCTTCGAGTTGCACTTCCAGAAGGCGCAATACTCCTTGTCCGCAGACAACCCCTACTTCTTTACCTAATTTAACAAGGGAGCCCGGTTTTTCTGAGAAGGGCAGCTCTTCTGGAAATGCACGTAAGATTTTAAGGCGTTTTTTTTGGTTTTTTACTTCTAGCATGCAAAAAGCGCCTGGAGATGGGGATAAAGCTCGAATACGGTTATGCAATAGAATAGAATCAAGACTCCAATTAATCTCTTCTTCTTGAGCAGACATTTTTGGCGCTAAGCTCATTTGAGAATGATCTTGCGGAATTTTTTTTACAGAATGATTTTTAAATTGCTCAATTACCTGCAAGATCATCTCTTGAGCTAATACGCATAACTCTTTTTCAAGTTCGCCATGAGTCATTTCAAAAGGAACAGGGATTTTCTGCATAGATATAATATCTCCTGCATCCATTTTCGGGGTCATTTCAATAATAGAAATCCCTGTTTCTTTTTCTGCGTTTATCAAACATCTTTGCATAGGAGCAGCTCCTCTATACTTAGGGAGTAGACTTGCATGGATATTAATACATCCTAAAGAAGGAAGGTCTAAAACTTCTTTTTTTACAATCTCTCCGTAAGCTACCACAATAAAAAGATCGGCCTGTAAACTCTTAAGCTGTGCAACAAATTCTGAAGAAGAAGCTTTTTCAGGTTGAAAAATAGGTAAACCTAATTGGGTTGCGGTTTGTTTTACAGGAGGAAAAGAAGATTTTAACGATCGTCCTGTGGGACGATCGGGACGTGTAACAACAGCTATTACATCAACTTGGTTTTGCACAAGATAAAATAAAATTTGCGCGGCAAAAGAAGAGGTGCCAAAAAAAACGATCTTCATTAAAGAGTTATACTCTCTCTTCAATCAACTCTTCTAGCTCATCAAAGTCTTCTTCGACTAATTGTTGAACCGATTGCTGAAATCCGATTAATCCCCTCTGAGAACTGCGACAAAAATTGATCCAGTGCTGAATATGGATGGTTGGTTCAATTTCTCTATGAATCCGCTCTAATGCTTTAGAAAGGCGTAATTTAGCTCGATAGGTAATTTTGAAAGCTCTTGATAAAGCTCTACGCTCCTCCAAAGAGAACCCATGACGTCTTAAACCAACTAAATTCAAACCTCCTAATTTATAAGGGGTCCCTGCTCCAACGGTATAAGGAGGAACATCATGTGTAATGCGACTAAACCCTCCTACCATTGCATATTTCCCTATACGTGCAAATTGATGAACAGGTGTCATACCACCAATGATTGCATGGTCTTCTACAATCACATGCCCAGCTAACATGGCGCCATTTGCCATGATCACTTGATTCCCAATTTGACAATTATGAGCAATATGGCAGTAGGCCATGATTAAGCAACCATCTCCTATACTTACCACGGAACCTTCTTTGCATGAGGAATTAATAGTGGTAAATTCTCGGATCTCACAATATTTTCCAATGACAACAAAAGTTTTCTCCCCTTTAAATTTTAAGTCTTGAGTTTTTGTGCCAATACTTGCAGATGGCCATACAATTGTTCCTTCTCCAATTGTAGTATAACCATCGATGTAAGCATGAGACTTAATAACAACATGATCTTCAAGCGTGACATTCTTTTTAATAATCGCATACGCTTCAATGGTAACATTCCTACCAATCTTTGCACCGGATTCGATGATGGCAGTAGGATGGATATTTGACTGAGACATGGACTTCCAATTTTAATGTTTATTATTTAAGGCTAAAGCTGATCTTTATCAAGTAATGCAAATCCAATTTTAGCTTCTGTTACTACCTTCTCATTTACTTTTGCACATGCTGAAATCTTCCCTCCACTTCCGCTTAAGTGCAGCATGGATACTTCTAGCCTTAATGTATCGCCTGGTACAACAGGTTTGCGAAACTTTGCATCTTGAATATTCAATAATACAGCTGTTTTTGCATGAAATCCTTTTTTATAAATTAAAATCCCTCCTGTTTGAGCCAAAGCTTCCAATACAAGAACACCGGGCATAATGGGAGCATCGGGGAAATGGCCTTGAAAGAACTGTTCGTTAAATGTAACACTCTTTTGCCCAACGATCCGATTCTCATTAAGATTTAAGTGAATGATTTTATCAACGAGCAAAAAGGGATACCGATGGGGCAGAATTTTAGCAATTTCTTTAATATTCAAAATGATGTTCTGCTCTGAAAGGGCTTCACTCATTAAAAATTCTCCATTTTAATTTGATTATATAGCAATTTAGCAAAAGCATTATTAGAGGTGTGTCCAGAACGAATAGCGATAACATGTGCTAGAAAAGAAATAGGTATAAGAGAAAGATCCCCTATTAAATCTAAGATCTTATGACGAGCCATTTCATTTGGATAGCGCAACCCCTCTGGATTAATCACTTTATTTTCTTTCACGAGAACTGCATTCTCTAAACTGCCTCTTTTAATAAACCCTTTTTCTATCATAGGGACTACTTCTTCATAAATAGAAAAAGTACGACAAGGAGCAATTTCTTTAACAAACTCCTCTGCACTTAAAACAAACGTATGAAATTGCGTACCAATTCCCAAACAATGAGGATAGTGCAATGTGTAACTCAAGCGGTACTCATTAGCTGGAATTGCAATAATCTGAACCTGAGCATTTGACCAGAATATAGGGGACTGCAAAGAAAATACTTTTTTATCTTCTCTTAACTCCATTGCCCCTGTTTCTTCTATCAATTGAGAAAAATCTTTAGAACTCCCATCTAACATAGGGACCTCTGGCCCTGAAATTTGAATAAATACATTGTCAATTTCATGAGCCCGCAGAGAAGCTAGCAAATGTTCAACCATTTGTATGGAAACTTTTTTGTTACCAATTATGGTACATCTAGGAGTGCTGTATACGGAATCTAAAGAGGCAATAATCTTAGGCGTATTCGGCAAATCTGTACGCTGAAATACAATCCCTTGATCTGCAACAGAAGGATGAAAAGTTAGAGTGGTTTCTTGTCCAGTAAAGACCCCTATTCCAGAAATAGATACACTTTTTCGTAGAGTGCGTTGTTTTCTTTCAACGCTTGGCATAGTTAAAACAGAACTCCTTGATAGCTTACAGGGAAAAGACAATAGACACCTCAAAAAATTATTTTTTAAATCCTAGTTTGCTAAATGAACAAAAAAGTTATTTATTACTAAAAAGCTACCCAAAAATTATCATTTTCTTCAAGCGGATTTTACAAAACTAAAATTCTCTAAACATCATCTATTTTTGGCGGAATAATAGGATCATGGCGAATAATTACTTCTTTTTTTCTCCGATCATACCCCAGTAACAATAAAAGCCCTCCCAGCATACTTAAATGCTGTAAAAACAACGCCATTTGCGATGCTCGTTCAATACCTGAAGCAAGCCAAAATGGATAGAAGACAAGAATCGTCCCTAAAACTAGCAATGCTAAAATAAAAGCTGCAAAACGAACAAAGAGACCTAAAAAAATACATACACCCCCTAGAAACTCTATTATGGTTTGCATAAAGAAGGTAAGTGATGGTCTGGAAAGAATCATTTCTAGCCCTTGTTTTATCCATTCCTTTTGCCCACTTATCCCACTTAAATTGTGTATAGCAGTGATAAACTGCTGTTCCGCTCCTTGCCAATCAAGCAATTTTTGAAAAGCGATTGCAATAAAAATTAAACTAATACAAACCCGGCCTAAAAATATAATCGTGGATCGAAGCATAAAACACCCTTAATCCCTTCTTTTTTTATAAAAATAATTATAACCCTGAGCAAAGTCAACTAGTTTTCATGAGAAATTTAATCTAAAATAGCTTATACTAGCTACAAAACTAGTTTAATTGAAAAATGATAAAGAAAACCTTTCGAGAACATCATCTATTTACTATTCTCTCTGAATACGAAAACCAACTGCTTCCTTTAGATCGTTTTCTGAAGGAGTATTTTCGTTTTCATAAAGCAATAGGCTCTAAAGATCGGAAAGTCTTATGTGAAAATATTTATTCCATGGTAAGATGGAAGGGCTTGTTGGATTATTTATGTAATCAGCCTATTTCATGGGAAACTAGATACCAAAAACTTGTGCAAATAAAACCGGACCATTTTTTTGATGATGCGCAAATTCCCCTACATATACGCTTAAGCTTCCCCAAAGAACTCTTCTCTTTAATTGTAGAGAGTTTAGGTGAAGAAAAAGCTCGTTTTTTTTGTCGAGCTAGTAATTCTACAGCTCCCATAGCAATAAGGGTTAATCTATTAAAAACCTCTCGAGAAAACCTATTAAAAACATGGGAAAATGCAACTTGTGGCTCATTTCACACAGCGATTATCTTACCCAAAAGAGTCAATTTCTTTACTCTTCCCGAATTCAAAATGGGGCATTTTGAGGTGCAAGATGAAGCAAGTCAGCGACTTGCAGATATAGTCGCAGTTAAACCAGGGCAATTAGTGCTCGACTTTTGTGCAGGAAGTGGTGGAAAATCTTTAGCTATCGCCCCTAAAATGCAGAGGAAAGGACAACTATTTTTACATGATATTAGAAAACATGTCTTGATCGAAGCCAAAAAACGCTTAAAAAGAGCTGGTATACAAAATGCTCACCTGTTGCTTCCCTCCTCTTCTCAGAAAAAGGCGCTCTATGAAAAATTTGACTGGGTATTTGTGGATGCTCCCTGCAGTGGAACAGGCACACTACGCAGAAACCCCGATATGAAATGGCGCTTTACTTCAAAGATGTTTCAGAAAACACTAGAAGAACAAAGAATCATCTTTGAGCAGGCTTTGCGATTTGTCAAACCAGGAGGCCATATTGTATACATGACCTGTAGCGTGCTACAATTAGAAAACCAAGAACAAACGAAATATTTTAAAAAAACTTTTTCATTAAGCACTATTTCTTCTGCTTTTAGCACTTTGCCCTTAGACACAAATGATCCTGATGGATTCTATGGCCAAGTCTTTGTAAAAATAAGCTAACTTCAGAACATACTTAAAAACCATACTCTTATTAAGGATAAAAATGATGAAATCACTGTTCTACTTCCTTTTACCTATTTTGTTCTCTTCTACATGTTATACTACAGAATTTCCGGAATACCCCATCATCTCTGAAGAAACCGGACAAATAACCATTCATAATCGGATTTTAACCAAATTTAACAATAAGACCTATTCTGTACTCGATGTAGCTAAAAAAATGGATATGATTTTCGATACCCATTATCCTCAATTCGCACACTCTAAATTAGCTCGCTATCAGTTTTATAATGCACAATGGAAAGATACTCTGCAAAAAATGCTCGATCAAGAATTAATTTTATTGGATGCAGAGCGCATTGGAGTTAAAGCCACAGATGCAGAGGTAAGAGAGGAATTACTACGCAAATACGGTCCAAATGTAATGACCTCTTTAGATCGATTAGAATTAAGTTATGAAGAAGCGCGTAAAATGGTCTCTGAGGATCTCATTGCAGAGAAAACATTGTATTTTAAAGTATACTCTGAGGCATTGCGTGTAAGACCTAATGACATTAAAGAAAAATATATAGCCTATTGCAAAAAAAATCCTGCATCGCAAAAATGGTGCTATCAAGTGCTAACCATTCATTCCGAGGACGAAAATATCTCTCAAGCATTAGCACAGTTAGCTTTTGATCTTCTAAAAGAAAAAAGAGATCTTTCAGATATCTCTAAAAACCTGCAATCAGAAAACCCTAATACTACTGTTTTATTTACTCCTGAAATCATAAGTGACAATGCATCTATTTCTCAAGCCCATAAGATGGTAATAGAAACGCTAAATCCTGGAGATTTTAGCACTCCTATTTCTCAAGTGAATAAAGATCAATCTATTGTACATCGCATTTTCTATCTAAAAAAGAAAGATGAGATAAATCCACCAGAGTTTCCTAAATTAGCAGAAAAAATCAAAGATAGGCTAATTCAAGAGTCTATTTCTTTGCATTTATTAAACTATATGAAAAAACTCAAAACCCGTTATGGCTTTTCGGAACAAGATCTGATTATAAATTCCGATTTTAAACCTTTTTCTTATCAATGAGTATTTATAAACCCTCCGTACTTAAAGAGTTTTTGCGTTTTTCTCATATCCATCCTAAAAAAGCGCTTTCGCAAAATTTTCTCATCGACGGTAATATTGTACGTAAAATTATAGACACAGCTCAAATACAAGCGGGTAACGTGGTTCTGGAAATCGGACCTGGGCCTGGTGCCCTAACAGAAGCACTATTAGCAAAAGGAGCCGTTGTTACAGCTATTGAAAAAGACTCTGTATTTGCAGATCAATTATATCGACTACAAGATTTAGGGAATTTAACCATACAGAGAGAAGACTTTTTATTATTTGATTTAGAAAAGTTTCTAGACTCTAAAGAAAATAAAATCAAAGTGGTTGCAAACCTCCCCTATCATATTACTACTCCTATCTTACTAGCTTTACTTCCACACCACGATAAGATGGATTCTTTAACTCTTATGGTACAAAAGGAATACGCTGACCGAATGGTTGCTCCTTCAAAAACCTCTCATTATAGTCATCTTTCTTTGCTCGTAAGTTTTTTCTGCCAAGCAAAACTTACTTTTACCATTAATCCGAATTGCTTCTTCCCTAAACCAAAAGTAAGATCTGCTATTGTGCATTGCAAGTTAAACCCACCTGCTCTAAGTGACGACATAGATGCATTTTTTTTCCTAACTCGTAACGCTTTTCAACAGAAAAGAAAAATGTTGCGTTCTTCTCTAAAATCCCTAGCCTCTAGCGAGCTCATTGAACAAGTTCTTCAAAGCATGCACCTTTCCATAACTGCAAGGCCAGAAGAACTCAATTTACAAGAATTTATTTCTTTATTTAGACAACTCAAACGCGCTTACTTACCCAAACAAAACTAAAAGATAATACGGCTATTCCTAACCCCAACATAAGCAAAGACATTGGTTGTTTTAAGCTGATGATCCAACTTAGACATTTATCTAGAACTTGATAATAAAACGTAGAGTGCACTTTTTCTACTGCATATAAGGGATAAACAGCTAAGATTTGACTGTTTTGGTCATATAAAGATAGCGTTGCTAATCGCTGCCCTGGTTGAACAGGAAAAACAATAGGCTCCCATTCCAATTCTGGCTTTATCAATGGTTCCTCTGAAGCATAATAATCGATCACTACATCTTCATTTAAAATGGCTTTAATCGGGTTTTTACTCTTTTTTTGTATAATGCTAAATACGTCAAAATTTTTAGAAAAAAGAGTTCTTTGGATTCTTGGCTCATTAAATCCTGCTTCAAAAAGAGCAATAGCATCTCGGTATCTCTGTTCTAACTTATCGCAACCCATAAGCACTACTATCAACTTTCTATTTTGATCTTCGGCTGCTGCTGCTATAGTATACCCTGAGCTTGCAGTGTATCCTGTTTTTACCCCTATTGCTTTAGGATAATAAAACTTACCCGGCTTGATCAAAGAGTTATGTTGCAGTAGTTCTACTGGTGGTTGTTTATTGCTAGCTGGCTTTAAATAAGTTATAGTTTTAACTATCTTACAAAAAAACGGTTGCTCTAAGGCTTTTTTTGTCAATAAACACATATCGTAAGCAGTTGTTTTATGACTAGCATGTGTTAATCCATGAGGAGTGGTTAAAGTGGTTTGCTTATATCCTAAAGACCTTACATATCCATTTAACTCTTCCATAAACCGCGGTATGTTTCCAGATACCCACTCAGCTAATGCATTTGCTGCATCAGCCCCGGAGGAAAGCATCAATCCATAGAATAGGGCTTCAGCAGAAACTTGTTCTTCCGCTTTTAATCCCATAAGCGACGCACCAAATTCAAGACGATAGGGTGGATGAGCCCCCAATCTATCTCTTCGCGCTTGAGGAGAAACGCTCTTCAGCGCTTCTTGTGAAATCTTGACCATTTGCTCTAATTGATCCCCTCGTTTTTCTAGAGCATATAAGGCTGTAATAATTTTGGTGATGCTAGCAGGATACAAAGGTAAATAAGCATTTTTCTCGTAAAGAACAGCCCCTGTTTCTGCATTCATTAAAACAGCAGCTTTTGCAGAAATATCCACTTGCAGAGCTGTATTAGCCGATCGGCTGACTATCATTACTATAAAAAGAAATACAAATCGCATCATATAAAAATATTATTTCTCTACTTTAGGTTATCTCTTAAATTTTAGCTTGATCTAATTGAAAGTCAACTAGTTTCACTAATGTTTATACGACATTTTGTATCGTTAAATTCAAATAATTCACAAAAAATCTTCGCAATCTCTTTAAAAAAAGTAGCTAACTACGCAAGATGAGGATTTTATGACATCCTCATAAATACAGCTCTACCATGAGATACTATAACTACTAAAAACAAAATAAAAACTTGACACAAGGCTAGTTTTAACGCTAAGCTAAGGTGACGGTAAGGAGAAGGTATGATTGACCCGCTATCGCTAGAAGAAGCCTATGAGGAATTTATTAGAAATCTGCCTAAATGGCTCCCTGATGGGATTATCCATGTAGACCTCAAGTTATTAAACACTCTTGGACTGCTCAATCATAATGATTTAGATCATACATATGAAGATGTCGAGCTTGATCAATATTTTCATATCATTGAAACCTCTGACAAAGTAACGCTATTTAACGAGCAATTTGCCATTTGGATTGTTCCACAAATTGTAAATGAAATTCCTACAACAACAACATTTATAGCTCTTCTTCCCCATAATAAACCACATTTAGAAATAGTATATACTACATCTGGAGTATATAATACACCTAAATATATTTTAAAAATTCTACAGCATTTTTTAACAGAAGTACAAGACACAGAAGCTGTTATTTCCTCCATTGGCAAAAAATCTTAAAAATTAAGAGGTGCTAACCCACCTCTTGTTATTTTTTGCAGTTAATTCCAAATATTTACGCTTATCCCTATTCAAATCTTAAGATCCTAGCAAAAAAAATACAGTTGCTATAATATTTTATTTAAAAGAAAATTCACCTTTTTAACCTACAAGGATTTATGAATGTCTTTTCAGAAATCATCTTCATTAAATAAAGATCATTTTATCGAAAAAAATGGCATGCGCTATGCAGGAGTCCATCTAATTATCGATCTTTGGGAGGCAGTTCATCTAGATAACCTTGAAGTCATAAAAGATGCTCTACATGAGTGTGTTACTGCTTGTGAGGCTACTCTTTTACATTTACATCTACATCGATTTGAGCCAACTGGTGGCATCAGCGGCATTGCTATTTTAGCAGAATCGCATATAAGTATTCACTCTTGGCCTGAGAAAAAATATGCAGCTATTGATCTATTTATGTGTGGTAATAGTCAACCTTTCTTAAGTCTTCCTATTCTCAAGAAGATTTTTCAACCTAAATACATTTCGCTTAACGAGCAAATAAGAGGTATTCTCAATGACTAAACAATGGTTTCATGAAACTTTGTATTCAACTTATTGCCAAAGTTTTAAGATTGAAACTGTTTTATGGAAAGGAAAATCCTCCTACCAAGATGTCTTGATCTTTGAAAATAAAGAGTTTGGAAAAGTGATGGCTCTTGATGGAGCAGTGCAATTTACTACTAAAGATGAATATATTTATCATGAAATGATTACACATGTTCCCTTATTTGCTCATGGAAATGTACAAGATGTGCTCATTATTGGTGGTGGTGATGGAGGAGTTGCACGAGAGGTGCTTAAACATCCTAATGTTCGCTCCATAACCCTTGTCGAAATCGACTCCTTTGTTATTGATCTTACAAAAAAATACGTTCCTGAAATCCCACAAGGAGTATTTGAACATCCCAAACTACATCTGATTATCGACGATGGAGTAAATTTTGTTAAAAATAGCCAAGACACTTATGATGTAATTATTACAGACTCCAACGACCCCATTGGACCATCTCAAGTCTTATTTACAGAAACTTTCTATGGCTATTGCAAAAAACTCTTAAGAAAAAAAGGGATTCTTGTAATGCAAAATGGGGATTTCTTTATGCAACCTAAAGAATACCAAACAACATTTTCCCATTTACAACTTCTCTTTCGGGATGTGTCTTTTTACTTAGCCAATGTCCCAACATACATTGGGAGTTATATGACATTAGGATTTGCCTCTGATATAGAGTATCGCAATCTTACTCTAGATATACTTCATCAACGTTTTGCTCAAACCTCTATACAGACTTTTTATTACTATCCAAGTATGCATAAAGCATGCTTTGCTCTACCTAAAGCCATGCAAGAAACCTTGGATTCTTTACAAAATATCACGGCTCTTTAATTCGCCATTTTTGAGCAAGCAATCCTTCCACAATTTTTCTGGCTAATGCTTGATACACCACTGGTGCGCTATCATCATGAGCCCCTTCTACAGAATCGAGCTGTCCCAGAGAAAAATCAATCATTCTCTGTGGTTTTTGCGAGGGAAGAACAACCGCTACATCTCTAAGAGAATCAGAATTAATGCAATCAAAATCAGCATTTGCTTTTACTCGAAAAGGACCTATTACTACACAATTTGCATCCTTATCAATAAGTTCCACCTCTGCTGTAATCAATCTACGGTTCTCTACGCTAACAATATTTTTTCGCAGAGTTTGGCTACTGGGGTTTCGATCATATCGATACCCAATGGGCTCATCTTTATCTGCGAGAATCGTAATATGTAATAAATAGGAAGAATCATAACAATAATTAAACCCATCACAGGTGCTGATCTCGCGTATAAGAGCTCGATTTAACTGACCTTGTATATCTCCTTTAATATAAGGAACACAGATTGAAATTTGATCATCAGAACCTGTTTCAAATTGATATCTACATCCTAAGCATAAAACCAAAAGGAAATAAAGTTTACGCATGGCTCTCTTCTTCTGCACTTAGATGTAACTCCGCCATTTTTTTCTCTGCTTTTTTTGCTATAAGAGTGGCTGGATAAATTGTTAAAATACGCTTATAATACAAATAGGCAGCATTGGGCTTGTTTTTACGATGATAGAAAAGCGCAATCTCATAAAGTTCTTTAGCGTATACCTCTTGCATACGCAAAAGCATATCTTCTACCTCATGAATGGCTTCATCGCTTGGAAAGCTAGCAGAAATTCTATGTAAGTTAATGGTAGCCAATTCTAAAAAATCTTGATTTGCATATTCCTTTTGCGACTGGATAAGATAGACCCGTCCAATTTCTACATAGCTTCTAATAGCTAAAAAATGCTTAGGAAACTGCTGTATCAAATTTTGATAGGTTTCAATGCTTGCCTTATAGTCTTTTCCTCTAGCAAGCAATTCTGCTTTTGCAAATAGAGATTGGGCTGTAAGTTCATGATTAGGAAGGGTAGAGGTTAACTCTTCATAAATGTCTAAAGCTTCTTGCCTGGCTGGTATCCACTTTAATCCAAGTATCGCTTTTTTTGTACCTGTGCGATATTTTTCTGCTATTTTAAATTTATACATAAAAGCTTCTTCAAAGAACTTAGGGGTCATTTGTTTTTTTAAGTAATTAGAAAAAAACTCATTAGCTTTTTCATATTCCTCTAATTCGAAATAGCTAACAGCTAAATAAAAAAGCACATCTTGGGCAAAGGCTGTTGTAGGATATTCTTCAAGAAGTAGGAAAGCTTGTTCTATGACTTTATTCCAATTTTTATTTTGATAGCTTTCCAATACTAAACTATAACACTCTTGAACAGATGGGATCTCTCTTTGATGCTGCTCAAAACGAGGATTTTCTCGAGCATGCAATGAGGTCAACAAACAAATAGGAAAAAACAGGTAATACATTTTTTTCATGGATATTCCGTAAGTTTTGAAATTCTAGATCTAAATCTTAATCGATGCTACGGTTTCAAAGCAATTGCCTTATTCCCACTGTATTTGATCAATACTACTAATAGAACGAATCTTATTTTCTAAATCTGAGCACTGCTCTACGCCCCAATTTTGCTCTACCAATAATATCCCTAGATGTTTGCTCTCTTTAGTAAATAAAATTTCAATAGGGCTATTCCCTGAATGGGAACGAAAAGCGGTTTTAAGCAATAAGATATGGCTTAAATGAGCCCGATTGGAATCAATAAAAATTTTTAATTTTTTCATAGTTTTTTGTTTCTTTTCTATACTGGAATTCTTATTTTTTTCGCGAAATTTTATAGGTTTAAATTGCTTTGCTTGGGCATAAGCTAAATCACAGGCTTGAATCATTGCTTCATCTACACGTGTTAAATCATCTAACCAGCGACACTGTAAGCGAGTTTGTCCTTCTATGATTTCTTTATGGACAATGGCATACAATAATTGATTCTCTACCATAAGAGAAGCTTTTTGCTCATAAAGATCTGACCAAATAGGCAATTCAAAACGCTCTTCGTTATCACTAATTTTAAGAATGGCAAATTTACGCTGATTTTTGGCAGAAACTTTAATAGTAACCCCTTCTATAATACAGGCGATTCGACAAGGTCCATCTTTAGAAATCTCTGCTAATTCTGTTAAAGAAACACAGGAAAGTTTTTGTAATAGAGTACGGTATTCATCCAGAGGATGTTCATGTAAATACACACCTAAGAGCTCATATTCTCTTCGTAGAATCACTTGCCGCGGTAACTCTTCCACTTCTTGAGATACTTGTGTAAAATCAAGAGAAGAATCATCAAGAAGATCAAAAAGACTCATGATGCCCTTTGCCGCTTCTTTCTGTCCTTTGGAAGCAGCATTAAACATAGGATCAACACTTGTTAACAAAGCAGCTCTACTAAATTTCGTAAAATCAAAGCAACCAGCTTCAACTAAATTCTCCATCACCTTTTTGCCCACTTTACTTGTGTCAATACGCTGAATAAAATCGAATAAAGACTTATAATTGCCTTTCAATCTCTCTTCCAAAATAACATCAACAACTCCTTCTCCTACACCTTTAATGGCTCCCATAGCAAAACGAATGCCTTTTTCCGTAGATAGAAATTGCTTACCCGATTCATTAATATCAGGAGGCAAAATAGCAATCCCCATCTTTTGCGATTCTCGTATGTGCTTAGTTACTTTAGAAAGATCATCGCAATCAGATGTCATGAGTGCTGCCATCCATTCACCAGGATAATTTGCCTTAAGATATGCTGTTACATAACTTAAATAGCCATAGGCAGCTGCATGAGATTTGTTGAAACCATAGGAGGCAAACTTTTCAATTTTATCAAAAATCCGCATAGCAATTTCTTCACTTAAGCTATTTTTGATGGCTCCTAAACGAAATTTCTCCCTTTGGTTAAACATTTCTTCTTTATCTTTTTTTCCCATTGCACGCCTTAAAACATCTCCTTCTCCTAAAGAGTATCCGGCAAGGCGGCTTGCAATTTGCATAACCTGCTCTTGATAAACCATGATACCATAGGTTTCAGAAAGAACATCTTCCATCCAAAGATGGTCTATTTCGATGCTTTCTCTGCCATGCTTCCGATTGATGAAAGAAGGAATCATCTCCATAGGCCCTGGACGATATAACGCACTAACTGCTATAATCTCTTCAAATTTATCGATATGTAACTGACGTGCTAGATCCTGCATACCAGCTGATTCTAATTGAAATATTCCCGTTGTTTTGCCTTGATTGAGCAATGCAAAAGTCTTTTCATTTTCTAAGTTTAAGTTCACCCAATCAATTTCTTTTTGTTCTTTTTGTTTAATTGCATCAACAGCATGTTGAATAGAGGTTAATGTCTTTAATCCAAGAAAATCGATTTTAAGCATACCTACTTGCTCAACCGGCTTCATAGAAAATTGCGTAATTGCCATAGCAGAATCTTTAGCACTACATAAGGGAATTCTTTGCATAAGAGGATCTGCACTAATAATGATTCCAGCAGCATGTACCCCTGTGTTGCGCACAGATCCTTCGAGGGTTTTGGCAATATCGATGAGTTGCTTGATTTCCTTATCTTCCTGGTAAATTCTGCGCAGTTCAGGATCTATTTCTAACGCTTTACTTAAAGTCATATGTAAATCTTCAGGGATTAACTTAGCAATCTCATTGACTCTAGCAAGAGGAACGCTTAAAACCCTCCCAACATCTTTAATAGCCATTTTAGCTTTCATTGTGCCAAAAGTGATAATTTGTGCTACTTTGTCCTTGCCATATTTACTAACTGTATAGTCAATTACCTCAGATCTTCTATCCATACAGATGTCCACATCAATATCAGGATAAGAAACTCGCTCTGGATTAATAAATCTTTCAAAAAACAAGTCGAATCTCAAGGGTTCGATATCAGTAACTTCAATTAAGTACAAAATAATCGACCCTGCTCCAGACCCCCTCCCTGGTCCTACTGGAATATATTTTTTCTTTGCCCAAGAAATAAAATCCCAAACAATTAAAAGATAATCAGCCATCCCTTTAGATAGGATAATATTTAGCTCATATTCTAAACGCTCTTTAACCACTTCTATGGGATCGCGTCCTGGATATTTTTCAGAAACCTTTGCTAATCTTGAATCGGTATACCTTTTTACAATGCCTTCCTCACACAACTGACGTAAAAACACTGCTACGCTCTCTTGTCTTACCTCTTCTGTGTAAGAAGAGCTTTTCAATTTAGGAGGGGTAAAAACAGGATAATACTTGAGCTTGAAATCAAAGGAGAAATTGCATTTTTCAGCGATTTTATGTGTTTCTTCTATGGCAGAAGGAATATCGGAGAAAAGAGAACACATAAGATCTGCACTTTTAAAATACAGCTCATGTGTATAGTTTACTTGTCTTTTTGGGTTTTTAATTCGCTGCTTAAAAGCACCAAATGAGTCTTTTTCCCAGATTTCACATGGCTCCCCAGACTGCACATTCATTAAAATCTCATGGGCATTCCAATCATCGCGATGAATATAATGAATATCATTGGTAGCAACCAAAGGAATCTGCAACTCTGAAGAAAGCGTCATCAATTTCTGGTTAACTGTATTTTGTTTATTTACGCTATCCAAATATAGTTGATGAAGCCAGCCTTCTTTTTCAAAGCCATCAGAGCGAATGTCTTCCTCCTGCATTTGATGACGTTGTAATTCAAAATAATAGTCAGAGCCAAATATTTGATGAAACCAAGCAATTTCCTGACGGATTTTCTCTTCATCTTTTTGTATAATATAGTGACCTAAAATCCCATTTGAAGGACCTGAAAGACAAATCAAGCCTTTAGCACATTCTGCTAACAAATCTCGGTCTATTCTGGGGGTGTAGTAAAATCCTTCTAGATGAGCTAACGAGCTTAATTTGCAAAGATTTTGATACCCTTGGCTGTCCTTGACTAATAGGATAATAGGGAATCCGTGAGGCAATCCTGGATAACGTTTTTTATCAAAACGGGATTCAGGAGCTACATAAAGTTCACAGCCAATAATGGGTTTGATATTCTCTTTTACGCATGTTTTGAAGAACTCAACAGCGCCGTACATATTGCTCTGATCGGTCAAAGCTAAAGCTGTCATTTTATGTTCAACTGCTTTTGCTACTAAGCTTTCTATAGAAGCAGTTGCATTCAAAATAGAGTACTGAGAATGCGTATGAAGAGAGTTCCAGTTCATCTTAACTTAAAACTCCTTTTGCGGACTATTTTTCAGTAGCTTGTATAGCTGGATGAGGGGTACTTTTCATGCCCCATAAAGGAGCTAGTAAAATAGCAGCGATCACACCACAAGAACCTAACACAACAAAAAAGCCCTGCCAACCCCAAATTTCGACTACTTTGGTAATAGGATAACCTGCTGCTGCTGCTCCCAAATACGCCCACCAACCAGCAAACCCTGTTGCAGTCCCCGCAGCTTTTTTATGAGATAATTCAGCAGCGGACATCCCAATCAACATTTGCGGACCAAAAATTAAAAATCCAATGGTAAACATCAATCCATAATCCAAAAAGAGCATACCATGAGGGACCCAATACAAGCCTACAATTGCTAAAACAACAGCTAAGCTAAACAGTACGTTAATGGGACCGCGACGCCCCTGGAAGACTTTATCAGAAGCCCAGCCAGCAACTAAACTACCAAAAATTCCTCCAGCTTCAAACCAAAACACACTACCGCTTGCGCTAAGCATAGAATAGCCTTTTGCTTTCATCAGAAAAAGAGCACCAAAGTCATTGACAGCTTGACGAATCACATAAACAAAAAAATAAGAAATGGCAAGGATCCAAATATATTTATTGTTCAACACATACTTGAGTAAGATTTCCTTAGAAGAGAGTTCTCTTTCTTCTTGAAGTTTTGCAGAAGGATAATCATTTTTATATTTTTCAATAGCGGGTAGTCCTAAAGATTGAGGGGTGTCTCTTAAACGATTAATTAAAAATAAACCGATTCCAATACAAGTAAATCCAGGTACATACATTGCATAACGCCAGCCCCACTTTTGCGCACAAAAAGCCGCTATAAGAGGAATAAGAGCTCCACCTACACTATGCGAAGTATTCCACAGCCCCCACCAAGTTCCCCTCTCTTTTTGAGAATACCAATGCGTAAGCAAGCGAGCGCAGGGAGGCCAACCCCAGCCTTGAAACCAACCATTGCATCCCCAAAGCAGAGCAAATAGCCACACGGATGAAGAAAGACCAAATAACACATTAAAGAGACCGGTTAGAATCAAACCGATAGCCATAAAAAATCTAGGATTGGAACGATCGGCAAGAACACCGCTTAAGAACTTACTAATTCCATAAGTGATAGATAAAACACTAGTTAAAATACCCAAGTCGCTAATCTGCAGTCCTAACTGTTGCATCATAGCCGGCATAGCAAATGTAAGACTTTTACGGGTGAAATAATAAAATACATAACCTATATACATTCCGTAAAAAATACGAAAACGCCAGTATTTATAGCGCTCTTTAACCTCATTGGGATCTTGAATTTCAGGAGCATAAGGAGCTGGTCTTAAGATATTCAGTACGCTCATATACAACTTTCTCCTATTAAAGTTTATAAAACAAAAAGCGTCTTAAGAAAATAAAACGACTATTTTTTTCCAGACTTCTTTTCTTGATTTATTTTTTTATATTCCTCATTAAAAGAAAAAGCTAACATACGCTTTTCTTTAAAGGTTTATCATGAGTATTCCACCCAGCAATTCAGAACCCTATAAAAAAATCATTGTGAATCGCGTTGAACAAAACAAAAAATCAGATAATTCGTCCAGTCCATTTCCCGCCGATTTAACGTATCCTAACCCAGCTTCCATACTTGTTTCCTTTTTTCAGAAGTTTACTATGCACTTCTCTTTTAAAAACAAGATATCCACCAAAGCTTTAAAGCAAGATCTCTTAGATCTAAAACAACTTTTTATTTTACTTTCTATAGAAGATCTTAGTCATCAATTAGAGTTCATACAAAAACTTTCGCTATTATGGCATAAAATCATCGAAGATTGCAACCCTATCTCTATTTCCCTATCAAAAGGCACTGATTTTTTAAAAAAAATAGCAGACTTTATTCAAATAATTAATCACTTTCCTGCCAAAGAAGACCATTCTTTAGGTTATTATCTTCAAGAGCATGTAGGCGAGAAATGGGTTCCTTTCCCTTTTATGGAACTTCTACAAGAACTGCACACAGACTATCAAAGAACACAGGATAAGAGTTACTTAGCAGACTGGATTAAAATTTTATCTTTAATTATAGATGAGTTGCCTTCAAGCACTCCTTGAGTGTCTTTAAAATTATCTAATGCGCTCACTTAAATGATGTATAAAAGGCTTAAAAAGCATATGCTATATACTAATTTTTTACTAAAATTAAGTAAGGTTTATTTTTTTAACCCATTTTAGGCACATATGAAGCCATTAGAAGTAAAAAATCTAAAAAAATATTTTATATATAAAGGGAAAGTAATACCGGCTGTTGATGGGATCTCATTTGAGATTAATCCAGGAGAAATATTTGGTCTGTTAGGAGCAAATGGTGCTGGAAAATCCACAGTCATCAATATTTTGACCGGTATAACCACTTTGGATAGTGGAGAAGTCAAAATACTTGGAAAAGACATAACAAAACACACAGAATATGTAAAAAGCAAAACAAATGTTGCCACAGCATATTCTTCTCTTTCTTCTAACCTAACTGTGTATCAAAATCTTCTCGTTTATGCACGCTTATTTGGAATTCATAACGCTAAATCTAGAATTTATGAATGTTTATATGATTTTGAAATCGCAGCGATTCAAGATAGAAAGATCGATAAGCTTAGCTCAGGCGAAAAAGCTCGCGTAAATCTCGCTAAAGCTTTTCTAAACAATCCTATTTTACTATTGCTTGACGAGTGCACAGTAGGTCTAGATCCAGATATTGCTGACAAAATTAGAACTATCATAAAAAAACATCAGTCAAAAAACGACACTGGCATCTTATTTACATCACATTATATGCCTGAAGTAGAGTACTTATGCGATAGAATAGCATTTATGGCTAACGGGAAAATTATTTGTATAGATTCACCGGAGCGATTAATAGAAAAATACTCATCTAATCTTATTTCCGTGCGACTACATGATGATATAGACAAATTGGAAGCATGGCTTCTAAAACAAAATATTCCTATTTTCAAAAAAGAAAATCGATTAATACAATTTAGAGCACAAGCCTCAGGAACATCTGTGGTTAGAGAACTATTTAAAGCGAATTTACTGGTAGAACACTTTGAAATAAAAAAAATAACTTTAGAGGATATTTTTATAAAGATATCAAGAAATGAGAAATGAAATTACATAGAATTCACGCCTTATTGATTAAATATTTCTATATAGGCAGTAGCGTTGAAAGAATGGCAGATATTTTTTTCTGGCCTCTTGTTGATGTTTTTGTTTGGGGATTTTTATCCTACTATCTATCAAACGTAATAGGAAAAGAAATTGCCTTTACCTTCTTACTGGGGGTATGCTTTAGGCCTTTTGAGCTAAGAGGAGTACAAGATTTACCAGTTTTCATTCTAGAAGATTATTGGTCCCGAAATTTATATAATGTCTTCTCTTCCCCTCTTAGGATATCTGAGTTGCTTACGACTATTTCCATTATCTCTTTCATCAGGTCCTTGATTTCTTTTTTCTTTATCTCCTGTATAACAATATGGTTATACGATTTCAATCCTATCAAAATGAACACATCTACGTTGCTAATTTCTGTTTTCATTCTTTCTGTTTTTGGATGGAGCATAGGAATGATGGTTAGCTCATTGATTATTAGATATGGCCAGAGAATACAGTTTTTAGTTTGGAGTGCTTTTTGGATATTACAACCTTTTTCATGCACTTTTTATCCTTTAAAAACACTACCTTCTTGGGCTCAAAAAATTGCCCAGTATCTTCCCACAAGCTACGTATATGAAGGATTTAGGTCAATCTCTCCCATGTCATGGAAAGACATAAAATATGCTATTTCTGCAAGTTTTGTTTGTTTAGCAATCGGAGGGTACCTTTTTGTTAGATCATTTACATATGCAAGGAAAAATGCCCTATTAGCACGAAGTGATTAAGCTGACATCTTGTATGCCTCAGTGTTGGGTTTTGATCCAATAAGGATTACAATTTAAAATACTGATATACTCAATACCATTAGAAAAAAGACATTACAAGCATTAAACTCATTGAATTTTTCTAATAGATTGAGTTGCAAAACTTAGCTCAGACGATGAAGGATGGACATATCCACAAGTAGCACATGCTCTACTTCTAGATGATGATACGATAAGACGTTATCACAAGACCTATCTAGAAGGAGGTAAAGAGGCATTGCTTAACCTAAACTATACAGGGAAGGCTTGTCGGCTCAATCAAAATCAGCTTATGCAACTCCGGATTTACGTAAAGCAAGAGGTGCCTAGCTCAGCTAAAAAAGTCATGCTATCAGCGGCTATTTCTCTATGACACCACTTAAATTTTGTATATAAAAAACCAAAGCTAGCGCAGAGAAGCAAGAGAGTTTTCTAAAAGAGCTAGAAGAACAACTTTCTGAAACAGACGTATGGGGCTACCTAGATGGAGTGCACCCTCAACATAACTCTAAACCTTCTTATGGATGGTTTGAGAAAAAATCAAAAGCTCTACTAAAAGCAAATACAGGTCGTCAACGAGCACTAGACGCTAACAACCTTAAAGTAACTACGGTGATTGCAGACTCCATAAATGCGCAATCTACGAGTAATGTATTTCAGAAATTAGAAGAGCAATACCCTTATGC
>PSRO01000078.1 GCA_003176115.1 Chlamydiota bacterium
TATAGAGCAGTATAATTCCACAAGCATTTCCATTTTAGACCTCTTTTGAGAGTGTTGTTTTTTTGCAAACAAAACTGATACCTCATAAGAGGTCTTTTTACACTGCTTTTCTTGCTTTATCTATCCTATTGTTAATTAGTTAAACCCAATACTGAGGTTAGTAGATTGTGCATGAATAGAATCAGAGGAAACAGTTGTAACTTCTAACCCTTTTTCAAACCATCCATAAGAAGGCTTATGTTGAGGATGAACTTTATCTAGGTAAAGCAATTGGTCTGTTTGAGAGAGTTCTTTTTCTAGTTTTTGTAGCTCTTGGAAAAAAAGTTCTTGAGCTTTTTCATGCACTTTTCCTGGGATCAACTTGGGCTTTTTCTAGGTAAAGTGCAATCGATGCAGCAAGGAAATCCTAGCTGATGGCGTGTAACTGACTCCAAAGTGGCTCTTAGCAAAATGGATCACTTGTTTAGCGGAATTCGGAACTTCTTCTTTCATGTAGATTTTTAGCTACTCAAGCTGGCTTTGGTTAAGTCGGCAAACTCTTCCTATATAGTTTAAACTCAGTAAGGCTTCTTTACCTCCTTCTAAGATCCTATGGTAACGTCTTATCGTATCATCTTCTAGAAGTAGAGCATGTGCTATTTGTGGATATGTCCACCCTTCATTTAGTAATACAATAGATTTGATCCTATCGCATAATCTTTTCTCTCGCTCATGTCTGTGACGAGCTTTAAGAATATCTTTTGGGTTTCTTGTTAAAAAGCTTGGGGTAGGTTGCATATGAGCAAGGATTTTATCTGATCCTATAAATTCAACGTATTGATTGCTTGTAATGTCTTTTTTCTAATGGCTTTGAGTTTATCCTCGCTTTTTTCTTTTAAAATAAGAAAAAAGCGATATTTATTCAAATTAAAATATGAATAAATAAAAAAAGTGTTGTTTATTTTTTTTGACATTAAATATATAATTGTTCAAAATGTATTATTCTTTATTAAAAATAAGAGAATTAATTGTGACTGTAAATACTAATTTAGTTAATAATTTTGTGCTCTATACTAATAGCAATTTCCACCCTAACGTTGTAGACACTTCACAAAATACACAGGATCAAGAAGTACAACCTCATTCTCGTTTAACAGAAATCCATAACCAGGCGCAGGAATGGGTAAAGTTACATCTTAATAAAAAGCTTTTTGCGCATATTCACGCAGATCACGCAATTAGAGGAACTTCCCTAGAGGGGGCAGATCCCATGGAAAATGCTGCATATCTTGCTGCTTGCTTAGATCTCATCGACATTCCTCCAGAAATACAAAAAAAATTGCAAACAGCCTTTACTTCTCTGGTCTCATGCACAGATGATCAAGTAGCGGTTATAGTCAAAAATTTGACCCCAGGCCATTCCCTGTTAGTGTCTGGGGGATATACGAATCGATCTGGGGGACATGCTGTACTCTATGAATTTTGTAAGAGAGAAGATCATGCTTATGATATTTACCTGTATAATACAGGAGATGGTATTGGGACGTATCATCCTCAAATCCAAAAAGAAGGGATTCCTTTTTATAAAGCGGTGATCAAATTTGAGAATGTCCTTGCAGAAGAATTAGATCTTGTAGGCCAAAGCTCGTGTTTTTTTCAATATCTTGCAGATTTAAAAAACTCTGCAAAGCATGACGAAGAGAAAAACGCAGCTATGCTATACGAGAAAGGATTTGGTCACCTTGCGGGAAAACTTGTTGTCCTCAAAGAGGATCATTCTCTTTTTGTGAAAGGACAGTATTCAGGAACGTGTTCTTGGAGAGTGTTACAAGCATTTGTTTGTAAAACCTTCCAAGACTTTGCCTCCTATAAGAAATATGTTTTTGCACTTAAGTTAGTAACCCTCTCTCTTTTTTTCAAGCAGTGTGAAAAAGAGTGTGATCTAGAAAGCTGTATGCTTTTAGAAGAAGCTGTAACCAACCTGCTAAGATCTGCTGCAAAGCTCTATCATGCAAATAACTCGGACACAACTATCCTATCTGAGAAACAAACAGCGGATGCTTATGCGACTTTGCAAGAAATATTGCAAAAACTACCTGATCTAAAAGCTAGCATCGTAGGATCTCCACCAAGGCTAGAACCCATAGAAGAGAAAAACGATTTTTTTGAAGTGCATTCTTCCAAGCCATATGTACCCCCTTCTTCCATACAAAAAGGCGCTTCTCCTCTTCTTTTTTCCACAATCGATGCAGGGAAATTTACAGAAGAAATTTCTAAAGTAATAAGTCATCTGGAGACATTCTCCGGAGGAGAATCTCAGATTTTTCAAATAGAACATTTTGTAACGGCCTTGCCTATTCCTCATATAAATCGCAAACAAGATTTCTGGCAAAAAATTCCTGAACAGCATTTAGAACAAGCTCTTTCTTTGATACAAGAGATCGTAGAGCGTTATGGTAGCCTTTGTTTAAATCACCCTCCTTTTTTCCCAAGTCAACAAAATACGGCGCTTAGCTTGCTAAGTTTTGCCCATCGGTTAGCCCTTCGAATCGATGAGCAAAAATCTGGTACATTAACAAACTATGGCATGTGGAATGCATTTTTATCTTATGCAGATCAACAAAGATTTTTTATCTGTTTTGAGCCCTATGAGCAACAAAGAAGAAAAGAACTCGATGCGTATTTTACATCCATTAATACAGGTAAACAGCAACTATTTAATTTCCCCTTACTAGAAGGAGAAGGATCTTTTACAGAAGACGATCACAACAAAAAGCTCTGCGAGCTTTTACTTTTTGAGCATGCAATCAATCAAGACCCTTCTTCAAAGCAAACGCTTTCAGACGCATCTAAAGTTCTATTGCAAAAGAGTAACAATACTTGGTCTTTAAAAATGGCGCAACAAGTCATGTTGATTGCAGGCTCTATGTTAAAAGAATTTAACAGTACGCAACATTTGGCTATTTTGCGAAATATTTCCTATATTGCTCAGCAGTTTGCAGGCTACATGAAGTCTGAAGGAAAGTTGATTTCCCAAGGATATCGATGTGATTTTAGAGTATCGTTTTGTTCTCTAGATGAGGTAGTTTACAAACAGCATCTTGCATGGCTAGACAGCGAGAAGTTAGACCCTTCTATAGGATTTCATTTATTGCCTTCTAAAGACCAAGCAGAGTCTTTAGTTAAGTCCTTGGATTCTTTTTCCCGATTACTTCCTATAATCATGGAGCAAACAGAAGCGAAGCTCCAACTCCAGCCAGAGAATATACCCCTACCTTATCAAAAACAGCTGGAAACTACGCAGTGCGAACCACTCTTACAACCGCAAAAACTGATCTATTACTTTCAAGAGCATTTAGAAGAACTCGCAGATTTAAACAAGCAAGCTCTATTTGATTTGATCTTTTTTAAGCAAGTAGGCGATCAAGTCCCTCTTTTTCAAGAACTCAAAAGCAATACTTTTTTTATCCAGCAGTGTAGGCAGTTCATTGAGAAAGGATTGGACCGATTCTCTCAAGAGAAATCACAGGAGTCTTTGCAACTTTTTGCCTATCTTTTTTTTGTAAGACTCATTTATCGCTTACATCAAATTCAGCAAGACCTCAGAGTACTCCCTTTAAATCTGCCATCCCTTCAAGATACTTTGAACAATTGGTTAAAGAGCCCTCAGTTACATGCAGAGGATAAAGCTTGTCTACATTTGCATCGAATGATGCAATATGGGCATCTTCTTCCTGTGGATAACATTTCTCTACAGCAGCTATCTGAGATTATTTCTAGTTGGTTTTACTATGCGCGCGCTCATCTTTTAGCTAGAAAAATGCCTTATTTGGAAAATCAAGCTACTACATTTATCCATCGATGGATCCCTCATATGGAAAAACTCTCGGAACAAGAGCAGCAAACAGTGCTTTGTCAAATTCTTCAAACCATAGGGATGGCCTCCATAGCACAAGAGATGATTGAAGGAATATCTTCTCAGTTTCCTTTGTATACTCTTACACTGAAAAACAAAGACTTCTGGAAGTTACATCTACTAACAGCGCAAATAGAAAATAGCAAAGGGCTTGTAGAAAGTGCTTCTTCAAAAAGGCTACAGCAAGCAAAGGAGTATCAAGATCTATTTGCAGATAAGGTGTTTGATATCTACAAGTCAGAAGGGTACTACCGGTTTTTTTGTGAGGAAAAGGGAGAGATACGCATTCATACACATGAGGAAGAGTGTGATATCGAATCTCACATCGATGGGAGTTGGTATCGGTATATTCCAGAAAGTGCACTCATCGAAACAAAATTACCCGTTGCTCTCATTGAAGGTCATTGGCATTGGCATTCCATACAACACAACGAAATGCGCATCATCTCTAAAAAAAATCACCAAGTAGTAGCTAAAGTACGCACAACAGATAAAGGGAACAACAGGTGTACTCTATTAGAGATGAAAAACCTACAGCAAGAGCAGATCTTATATCCAACAGAGGAGTTAGACTCTTTATTATCAGCTATTCATAGGATAGAATCACCTGATTGGTGTCTTGTGTATCGAGATAGGGATCAAAGATTCACACGGATGCATTTTCCTAGGCTTTACTCTACTGAAGGAGAAAAGTTAGAGTTTATTCTTGCTCAAGCAGAGGCTCGGTTTGCCAAAGATCAGCATTTTATCCTTATGCAGCCTATGCCAGGGCTTATGGGTTTCTTAGATAACTATCTAGTATTAGAAGATGTAAAGAGGCAAAAAAAGAAAGTGCTCGTTCCTGTGCAAGAGGTAAAGAAGAGTCAACACTTTTCTCCAGAAGGAATCTCTTTATGTTTTCCATCTACAGATCAACCATCCGTCTACCTAGAATTTGACTGCAGGTTCGAGAAGCTTTTTCCTATCAATAAGGAGGGGATCTTATTTTTGGCTTACCTCTATTTAGCCCAAAAAGATTATGTAGAAGCAGTCAAGTATTTGCAACAGATTAGAAAGGCAGATTCTTTATCAGAAATCGCTATCAGCATTTTGGCCAAATTCTTAAATTTATCAAAATTAAACCAAGACCAGCACCCTTCTGCAGCAGCTATTCGTCTCAAAGCTCTATGTCTGTTACGATCCAAAAACAACTATGAGATGACAAAAAAACAAGTCAAGGGGCTAATCGATGATTATCTTAGCTATACGACTAGAATCAGCAATGTAGATAGCCGGTTTTTGCTCACTTCTGAAGAAAAACAGCATTGTTCTTTTCTCGCTTCCCATTTCCCTCCTTCTCCCTTCTTACAAACATGGGGACAAGCGCAATCTGTATTTCATCCACGTCTTCCCCTGCAAAAAATACAAGATGCGGATTGGATTATGCAACATTGTTGCGATAGTCCGGATTCTTTACTATATAGTGTAAAGAACATCCTTAAAGATCTTCAACAGCTCAATGCGTTGTGTATAGCGGCTTGTAAGGCCGAAACAGATGAAGCAAGGCTATCTGTTTCTACACAATTGTATTTTATGGCAAATCAGCAAAAAGCAGCTGAACTAAGTCCATATAAGCAAGTTGCCTTTGCGGTTATGCATTTTGCGCTAAAGCATCCAGCATCTCTTCCTGATTCTCTAACTCCAGGAGGGCCGGAATGGTTACAGGCGGTATTGCAAGAATATCAGAAAAAATATCAGACGCAGAACCCAAATGCAGGTCAACTGACCCCTAGCTCTTCTGCAGAAGATGGAATTTTTCATGTCAAAGATGAAAGGATCTCGCAAAGATTACAAAAGCAATGTTTACCTTTTTCTCAAGGGCAAATCCAACAGGCTCTCATTTTACCTAATGTTACACCAGAAAACCGCTGTTTTGCTCTTTCTTCATTAGCAGATATGTACTTCACCCAGAAGGATGCTTGTGTAGAGGGGTGTTCTTTTCAGCCAGAAAGAATAGAAAAAGAGGACTATAAACAGGCCATTGAAAGAGGGTACCAAGATTTTCAAAGAGATTTAGCAGAAGGTATTAAGATCAATCAAAGCAACAGAGAATCTATTTTGGATAGATCTAAGATAGAAGAGCTTTCTTGTGCATTAAAGAAATTGTTAAAACCAGATCTTTTGGAAGAACAAAAACGAAGAATTCTGGAACTGGCCAATGCTAAGCCTTTGCAATATGCCCTACAAAATCATCTTTTAGAAAAAGGCAGATGTAGATCTCCTGTGGATTTACAGCAGCTGATTTGTGCCTTTTTAAGAGGAGATGCTCAAGATTATTATCAACTCAATTTCTACTTGCAGGTGCAAGAAATTCAACAGTTGGACTACTTGCTACAAAAATTCCTCTTAGAGAGCACAAAACATTGCCAAGTGCAAAGAGCTCTTGTGCTCATGGATATCTTGAAACAAAAAGAGGACACGGCAGTTCATCAAGAGCTTTATGCGGTTTTAACGGAAAAGATGGCTTATGATCCTTCTCATCGTGTTCTATTGGTGTATGAATACCAAGCGAAAATTCGGGTACGTCAAAATCAAATGGAGCTCATTTCTAAAATTACAGCAGAGCCTAAGGATGTAGTTGCCCAATTGATTATGGGGGGAGGAAAAACAAGCGTATTAGCTTCTATTCTCCTTGCTATTCTTGCAAAACCTCCTCAATTAGCTGTATTTATCCCACCTGCTGCGCAATTTGATACTCTGCGTAATAATCTAAAAACCACGCAACATGCCTACTTCTTACAAGAATTGATACCAATTGAATTAACTAGATCGGAGTTCTCTGTAGAGAAGTTACAAGAGGTGTACCAGAAGCTTGTTCAAGCACAAAGCAAGGGATGGGCGGTTCTGATACAAAAAGAAACCGTGCAGTCTTTTGCTCTAGAATTGCAAAGTGCTTTATATAAGAGGGAAGAAGCGGAAAAAATTGCCATTTTGCGCAATATTGTGCAGATATTTAAGCGCTCTGCCCACGCCTTATTTGATGAATGCGATCTACAGTTTAGCCCTATGCAGGAGGTGAATTTCACTTTAGGTGAAAAGAAGCAGATCGATCCTATCTATATTACATGCGGTGCTGAGATATTTAAAACACTTGTTAGTAATCAACTCAGAACAGTGAATCAAAAGCACTCTCTAGCAGAATTTGTTGGTTTGCTCCAGAATGCGCAATCCTTCATGCCAACAAAAGATTATTATGAGCAAGTACTTCCTGTAATTGCAGAGGAGTTATTTGCATCTTATAAGGACACTTTACTTCTATCAGATGAAGACAAGGAGCATTTTCTCAGTTATGTACAAGGTAAGATGATAAGCGCAAACTTGACTCAAGAGGAAAACGAATTTTTAACAGGGCTTAAAACCTATGCATCTTCTTTGGACGATCTGGAAAAAGAAGCCGCTGCTTTAATTGCTTGGATCAAAATGCAATTTACTGAAGTTTTACCTTTAACGCTCAGCAAAGACACAAATCGGCACTATGGTCGTATACATACACAAGAAAAGGGGAAAGTCGTTCCCTATAAAGGGGTAAATTCGCCTGCAACTACGCAATTTGGAAGCCCTTGGGAAGCTTTAGCGTATCAATTCCAAACAGCTTTATCGCAAAAACTCAGTCTGGATCTAATAAAAGAATATATCCAAAAGGTCTATCAAACTGCAGAGTATAGATCTTACTCTACACAAGTGCCTATGGAAGAGACCAAGGAGGCTCAAGATTTTTTGCAATTAACCAATATTTCTCTTAGTCAAGCGCAAAGCGAGAGTGGTTTAAAAAAAGTCTGGGAAAACATCAATGAAGATGTTGGTAAAATTCTAGAAGTAGAGGCAGAATTTGCTGTGCATTTGATAGGTTATTATCCTTGCTATTTACACAGCAATGCTTCTCATTTATCCGAACAATTTGCAGCCGTGATAGGATTCTCTGGTACCCCTTGGAACGCTTCTTGCTACCCGAAAGATCTGTCTAAGAATGTATTATCCGATTTAGGAACAGAAGGAAAAATTTTGGATATGGCATGCCGGAAGACAAAAAAAAATCCTCATGCAATTCATGTAATTACAAATACAGACTTCCAAGAAGTACTCCAAATCTGTTTACAGAATCATCCGCATCAGAATCAAGTAAGGGCTTTTATCGATGTTGCTGGAATATGTAAAGATTACGACAATCAATATATTGCAGAGCAGATCTTAACCTATTTCAAAGACAAGCATTGGATTGAACATGTCTTATTCTTTGGAAGAGCCAATCTCCAAGAGCACGCACCTAATACACTCATGGCTCTTCAAAAAGGTAACTCTATTCCAGTTGTTATTGGAAGCACACATGTACAAGAGTTAGCAAAGCGTGGGATTGATCCAAAGTCCACTTTTATTTACTACGATGAATGTCACTGTGAGGCAACAGACTTACCTCAGATATCAGATGCGATAAACTTACTATCTAGCAATGGATCGATGATTCTAAGAGATTTGCTCCAAGGAATGCTACGAGCGCGTGGATACCTTGAAAAGCAAGACATCGAGTATGTCATTCATGAAAATACCATTAGACAATTAGGAATCCAAGGTAAGCCTACCTTTGAAAATGCGGTTCTTAACCCTTCCATTGTCAATCAAGCAGAGAGAAAAGCGAAAGAAACTTACCGAGCTTTCCTGCATGAAATTGATCAAGTATTTTTTAAAAGCGCTTGGGAACATTTGTTAGATACTCCTGAACAAATCACTCATCTTTTTGATCAATATCGAGATATTTTTCTTCATGATTCAGAAGTTGATTGTTTTACACAATATGGAAGCTTATTAGAAAAAGAGTTTGGGCTCCAATCTTTGCAAAAATATGCAAATGATCGTTTACAACATTGGAAACAAGTTCAGCCAGATCTTCTTTTATGGGGAAAAGTAGAAGAAAACATGCAAGAAGTTCTCAAAAGAGCATCTAGCTGCAAATTTTTACCGAACTTAGTTGAAGTAACGCTATCTACTTTGGGAATGGAACAACAAGTGGATATGCAACAAGAAACAGAACTTAAAATGGATGTAGAACTTGAAAATGAGTTAGAATCTTACCAATATCAAGGGACCGCCCAATCAAGGACGGAGTCTATATGGGATTTTCAAGTTATTACACTCAAGACATTCCTAAAAACAGAGGACAAGTCATGGATAAAAAAAACACCTATGACCGACTCTTCACAGCCAAAAACCTATCTGTTATCTGATTTTGTGCAAAGCTATCCTCATCTTAAACCTTATGATCAGATATTCACAGAACAAAAAATCCTCATTACAGAAAATGCAATGTATACTTCGACGGATCTTTGTTCTATTTTTTCTCGTACTCGGAAGCCAGCTCATCAGATTTTAATTGTTGAAGAACAAAAGCAGTTTTATGCAGTAATTCTTTCTATCAAAGAAGCTAAGGCATTTAAAGAGTATTTAACCAAACATCAACCTGTTGATATGTGGCTCGTTCTTCCTAATGCAGAAAAGCTTTCTTTACCAAAGAAAAGAGAACTTTATTCTAATTTACAACAGGAGATGCCAGAGCATAGGGATTGGCTCCTGCATACTCTTTGGTTTGTGAATTTTTTAAATGGAGATATGCACTACTTAGCAGCTCATAGAGAGCTTACAGAAACAATCATCCAAGAAAAAGATACCGAGCTGAAACTACGTTTTCTTAAACTCAAAACTCTTCAAGATCCCCAGCAAAAGGCTATTTTTCATCACCTGACAAAAGACATACTAGGAAAGAATTCTAGAGCTAATCGTATACAGTTTCAGCAACGTCGTGTAGAGCAGAGAAAAGCAAAAGAGTTTGCTCAAGCTTTGACGGAGCAAGCAATTGGAAAACTTTCTCAGGAAGATCATAAATATATTCCTTATCTAGATCCTAAGAAAGTAGGTTATCTAAAAAACTCTAACCTAATTCAACAATTGAACTCTTCTCAGATTAAAGAGGTTCTGCCTAATCAAGTTGCACAACTTTCTTCTGCCCAGTTGCGTCACTTAGATAAACCAGAGCAAATCCAAAAAGTGACTAAAGAAGGCCTGGATCATTTACTTCCCCATCAGATCCATCATTTGACAATGGAGCAAGCTATGGATTTGCCAGACAAGAAGATACAATATCTCACACAAAAGCTGCTTGCAGCCATTGACCCTGTGCGGATTTCTCCATTGTATCAAGGAAAGCATCTTCTTGATTCTCAACTCAAACAGCTTACGGAAACCCAACTAAAAGCCCTTTTGCAGGAAAACGCAATAGAAGAAATCCTACCTCATTTAGAAAATAACCAACTCCAACATATAGAGAAGAAAGAGCAAATCCAGGCGATTCCTCTAGAGTTGGTTAAACATCTTGTTGAAACGCAGATCCCTTCTTTACGCGAGGTGCAAATCAGTGAAGTGTCAGATTTACAATATAAACACTTAACAACTGAGCAGTTTGCGTATAAATATAGCTGGTATTCCGCAATCTTTATGTTTCTAGAAGGGTGGATCTTATGGAATTTACGAATTCTAGCTTATATTTGTGGTATATATTTATTAAAAAGAGTTTCTTTTTTACGCTTTTTTGGCAGTATTACAGATAGATTAGATCGTTCAAATACCTATTTGGGAATAGGTTATAGAAAACTACAGGGCAAGTAAAGAGTGTACAATGATCAGAGAATTGACCTCAGAAGAAGATCAAGTAAAAAAACAAGCGTTTTCTTATCTTGCAAGACGCGCTTTTTTTAGAGAAGAGCTAAGTGTAAAACTTGTGCAAAAAGGATTTTCTAAAGAGGGGATTGATAAGGTATTAGATTTGTGTAGTAAACAAGGCTTTTTAGACGATCGAAAACTCACCCGGCAATTAGTAGAAAAAGCAAGAGATAGAGGATTTGGATCAAAGGCTATTTGGTGTAAACTCTGTTATAGAGTAGGAATAAACCGCTCTGTTTTACAACAAGTCATTTTAGATACAGAAAAAACTCAACTGGTAAGTCTGCAAAAGCTTATCCAAAAAAAATCTCATCAAATACAGCTTTCAGATCCTAAACAAAAAAGTCGATTAATTGCAAAAATGCTCAGGCGTGGCTATTGCTATGAGGAAATTATGCGTTGTTTGGCAGAAGTTTAGTGGCTTTAAATTTCTATAACAAGGTATAACAACCATTTTCTTATGGTGCGGTTATCTGTATGCATATTGGGATTTTAGGAATTAGTTATAAATCTGCTGAGATTGGCTGTCGTGAGCAAATTGTAGCGGCTTATCAAAAACTGACTAACAAGGAACTTGTACAAGGTGCGAGTTGGATTTTACTTGCTACTTGCGCTCGTATTGAGATTTATTTTAGCGCAAGTGATCTAAGCACAGCACATAGCATGTTGTTAAATGCTTTGCGTTCGGAGCTCTGTTTTGATTTAGAACACAAGCTATACGCTTATTTTGGTTTGGATTGTTTTTTGCATCTAGCACGGGTAACTTCTGGACTAGATAGCGTTATTCTCGGCGAATCGGAAATCCAAAGACAAGTGAAAGGAGCTTATCAGTTAGCATCTAGAAAAAAATTACCTCATGATTTACATTTCCTGTTTCAAAAGGCTCTGCGATTGGGTAAAACCATTCGTACACGATTTCCCTTTGTAGAAAAAAAACTAGGAATTGATAAAGAGCTATTTTTATTAGCAAAGTGTTTTAAGCTACATGCATCTGCTATTTTGTTCATTGGGTTTTCAGAAATCAATCGTAAGATTGTTAGCTACTTTAAATCAAAAGGCATAAAACAATTGTCTTTATGTACGCGTAATAGACAAGCGGCTATTGAATGGAGTAAAAAAGAAGAGGTCTTGCTACTGGATTTTTCTCAAATCGACTCAAGCTCTCAATTTCCCATGGTGATTTGTGGAACTTATACAGATCAATTTATCTTGCATGCCCATCAGTTTATCGATACTAAAACTCGTTTAATCGTAGATTTAAGCATGCCAAGAGCCGTAGATCCATTTCTTTCTCGTCATTTTAGTATGAGCTTGTTAAATATAGAGCATATCAATGCGATCATTGAAACAAAGCAACAAAAAAATGTTCTTCAGATTCAAGAAGCAGAAACCATGCTATTTCAATCGGTTCAACGTTATGTAGCAGTATTTCAAAGTAGCAAAAGAGGCTATGAATGCGTCGTATAATTCGATTTTTATTGTTGTTTCCTATTTTCCTCTGCTCTGCTAAGAAGCCTAAAGAAATAGAAGATCATAGCATAGTTATGATTCCATCTCATATAGTCTATGAAGGAGACTATTTTGCTTCGGGAGATAGCATAGAAATTTCAGGAGTTGTCAATGGAGATGTATACCTAATTGCTGGGCAAGTAGTTGTTGATGGAGTGATAAATGGAGATCTCATTTGTTGTGCGGGAAGTGTAGATATTTCAGGAAAAGTGTCAAATAATGCACGGTTGTTAGCAGGTCAAGTTTTATTAAGCGGAGAAATCGGACGTAATATTACAGCTATTGGAGGCAATGTTCAGCTGCTTAAACAATCATCTGTTGGAAACAATGTGGTGATAACAGCTGGAAATGCCGATTTAGCAGCCCATATCGGAGCAGAGGTAACTGCTGTAGCTTCTCATTTGCGTGTGTCCTCAACTATTGGACAGGACCTACATGCTGTTGTAGGTTTAATGAGACTTACTTCACAGGCACATATTAACGGAGATGTAGACTATCGGAGTAACTCAGATGCATGGATTGATCAGGGGGCTACTGTAGCAGGAACAATTACTCAGCATCCTTCTTTTGTACGCAATTTGGTAAAAGGTACATGGATCCAAAAAATATTAGTGGGCTCTAAACTACTCACTCTTTCCATGAATTTCCTGTACAGTCTTGCTATTGCTTATTTATTATTGAGGCTCTTTCCTAGGAATTTGCAATCAGCTCTTCTCTCTTTAAGAGGGCAACCATGGCGTTCTTTAAGCACAGGACTGATTACATTGATTGTTTTGCCGCTTTGTTGTTTATTGCTATTAATGACTGTTTTAGGAGTGCCATTTGCTCTAACTTTGATTGCTTTAAACATCGTAGGATTTTATACAGCTAAAGTGTACTTTATTTTCTGGGGGTCGGATTGGCTATCTAGCAAAAGCAAATGGAGAATACACCGATTAGCGGCTTTTGCCGTGGGTTTGATTGCCTATTTGATCATAAGTTCTATTCCAGGATTGGGCAAGATTTTTTCCTTAGCTGCGATGGTTTTTGGGCTTGGAGCTGCGGTTACGGCGCAAACCAAGCGCTATCACATAGGGTTCTAAAATTCTGCATGACCAGGAAATCTAGGAAAAGGGATTATATCGCGGATATTCTCCATCCCAGTGACAAATAGCACCAGACGTTCAAATCCTAAGCCAAAACCTGCATGTGGAACAGTTCCATAGGTGCGCAATTGTATATACCACCAATAATCCTCTGGGTGTAAACCAAACGAACGTAGTTTTTTCTCTAGAACATCTGGACGCTCTTCTCTTTGAGCTCCTCCAATGATTTCTCCAATTTTTGGAACTAAGACATCCATAGCAGCTACTGTTTTTCCATCAGAATTTTCCCGCATGTAAAAAGCTTTAATTTTCTCGGGATAATCGGTTAGGATTAAGGGTTTTTTGCAGTATGTTTCTGCTAAATAGCGCTCATGCTCTGATTGTAGATCTATACCCCACTCTACAGGAAATACAAAGCTTTGCTCTGATCTTTGTAAGATAGCAATAGCTTGTGTGTAGGTGAGGTGAGCAAATTTTGCTTCAGCTACCTGTTGTAAACGATTCAACAATCCTTTTTCTATAAACCTTTCAAAAAAGTGTAAGTCTTCTTGGCAGTTATCTAAAACGTATCGAAGGACAAACCGCAAATAGGCTTCCGCACATTCACGATTATCGTTTAAGTCAGCAAAAGCCATTTCCGGTTCAACCATCCAGAACTCAGCTAGGTGACGAGAAGTGTTAGAATTCTCTGCACGAAATGTAGGTCCAAACGTGTACACATCAGAAAGAGCGCAGGCAAATGTTTCTGCATTCAGTTGTCCTGATACCGTAAGATAAGCGGGTGTATGAAAGAAGTCCTCTGTAAAATTTACGCTGCCATCAGAGTGCCTTGGTGGTTTATTGATATCTAGTGTTGTGACTAGAAATTGCTTGCCTGCTCCTTCACAATCAGAGGCGGTAATGATGGGTGTGTGTAGATATAAAAACCCTCTTTGTTGGAAAAATAGATGAGTTGCAATCGAGAGGGCATTACGTATTCTAGCAATGGCTCCTTGTGTATTTGTGCGTGGACGTAAATGGGCAAGAGAGCGCAAAAATTCAAAAGAGTGTCGTTTTTTTTGCAGAGGATAATCTTCGGGACATGTACCAAAAAGATGCATAGAATGCGCTTTTAATTCCCAGCGTTGTCCTTTACCTACACTCTCTACTAATTCACCTGTTACTGAAATAGAAGCTCCTGTAGAAAGCTTTTTTAAGAGATCTTCATAGGAAGGAAGTGAGGCATCTACGACAATTTGCAGAGAAGAAAGCGTAGAGCCATCATTTAGTTCAATGAAGCTAAAGCTTTTTTGTGCTCTAATTGTGCGAATCCATCCACATACAGTGATCACATTTCCTATTTGAGAGGATTGAATCGATCGAATTTTACTATGTTTCATAAGTCTGCAAACTCTCTTAACATGGCAATCTCTTTTTTCCAAAGAGGGGGGCCATCGGGGGTTTCTAAATATTTAGGGAGATGGCGGGTTTTAGGATGCTTCATCAGTGCTTTAAAACACTCAATACCAATTTCTCCTTTGCCTAAAGGAGTATGTCTATCACGACGAGATCCTAAAGGTTTTAGCGAGTCATTGAGATGAAAAGCATATAGGTGCTTGATTCCAACAATTCTTTCAAAGTCTTTCAGCGTTTTTTCCAAGCCAGCTTTTGTGCGGATATCATAACCTGCTGCAAAGATATGACAGGTATCTATACACACACCAATAGGGATTTTTCTATGGAGTTTTTCAATTAGGTAGGCTAAATGTTCAAAGCAATATCCTACTGTAGATCCTTGGCCCGCGGTTGTCTCAAGCAGAAGACGGGTAGCACCATGAGAGATGAGCTCTTCGAATTGCTCTAAGCTAGCTACAATGTTATTTAGACATTGTTCTTCTATTGCTCCTACAGCAGCACCAGGATGAAAGTTTAAGAAAGAAATCCCCAGTTTTTGACAGCGGATTAATTCTTCTTCAAAAGCCTTCTGGCTTTTATGTAAAACAGATGGATTAGAAGAGCCTAAATTAATCAAGTAACTATCGTGACTCATCAATTGGCAAAGACCAGTTGCCTTTACTGCCTCTTGAAAAAGCTCTGCTTGCTCTTGGGTAATCTCTTTACCAGACCAGCGTTTTTGATTACTGGTAAAAAACTGTACAGTAGTAGCGCCGATTTCTTTCCCCATCCAAATAGCATTTTGAGCTCCGCCTTGGGCTGAGGTATGCGCGCCGATTAATAGCTCAGAGCTAGGAATTTTAGGCATTTGAGATGTCCGATTAGATTAAAATATGGTCTATCCTAGTTGATAAGTGGTTTAAATGTCTAGAGAGTCTTCATAGACCTCAAGAAAGTTTAAAGTAAGTTAACTCAATATTATTACAAGTCATTTATAATATAATAATATAAACATTAAAATGGTTTGATATGAATATTCATCTAGTAAAACTAGAATAATTTATTCATGGCAATAGACAGGTATCAGGAATGTTATAGTTTGGAGCTTAAGCCAATAAGTTTCGAGAGAGCTTTAATGTTGATTTGTTTTATCTTATAGGGAATCAAGGTTTACCTAACTGCTCTTTTCAAAACTGTTCTCTAATTTGATTAAGTAAGATCTGCTTCATGGGAGGTTATATCTTGAGTAATCTCTATGAGCGAATTTCTTTGAGTAGAGAATTCTTCTGTATTTAAATATCGGGCTAGTAGACTAGTAAAATTCTTTATGGGAAAGATCTCACTAGATCTGGCTACCTCTATTACCCACTTATTCATTGTTTTGTTCATAGATACAGCAGCTTGTAAATCATGCTGGTTCAAATGAGAAAAAATTTGATAGAGGACTTCTTTTGGCAAATGGTGGATTTTGAGGGAAGTTTGTGCAGTTCCTGAGCCATAAGCTTGCTGTTTCTACTATCATATTTGGGGTTTCTAGCAAGCAACTGACCCTAAATTTTCCTCATCAGACATTCTCATACGAGGTTTTTTAGGCTGTCTCATAT
>PSRO01000040.1 GCA_003176115.1 Chlamydiota bacterium
TACTATGAAAAATTCACAGAATTTACAGAGGCAATTTTCCTATTTTTTGAAAATATTTCTCAGTATAAAGAAGAATTAAAAAACCTTCTTTCTAAAGAATTTCATATTGTACATTCTTAATGTAAAAATTAATGGGTATAATACACAAGAGATAAAATTTGTGTATTTTGGCAAATCTTAAAGATTAACGGCAATTTTTCTTGCATAGGTTAAAAGAAAAAGGTAAAAGCATGGAAAACCCGAATGGATTTACATATATAAAAAAGTTTTCTATAAAAATAATAAACTAGATTCGGTTAGATTTTAGAAATCATTAATCAATTGCACTACTTATGTTGAATTTTCGAAAATTAAAGCAGGATTTTTCTTCTGCAATTGTAAAAGAAGGGCGTGAGCTTTACGAAAGGCAAAAAGTCGTATCAGCTAAACTCTTATATTTAGACGCAAAGACCATGCGGATTTCCGCCAAAGTCATGGGACAATATGACAATTGTTATGAAAGCGAGATTGAAATTGATCGATTAGAATGTGAGACCAGGGACTCTAATTGTGATTGTCCTTACAATTATGATTGTCAACATTTAGCAGCGCTTATTTTCTATCTAGAAGAGAATCTCGATTCTATTTTGGTTACTTTTTCAAAGGAGAATAACTTAAAGCAGCTAGGAGCAACAATTGGAATCGACAAGGTAGAGCAAGAACAGCTATTAGAAAAAATTAAGCAAGCGGAAAGTAAGATTTTTCAGCAACAAGAAGAACAACATCAAAAACAAGTTTTGCAAGAATATGCGGTAGCCTCCTCTCATCTTGCTATTTCTCCCTTTTTTAGATCTTATCAAAAACAGGAGTTGGACAAAGCAGAGTTTGCTCTTATTTTTAATCCTGTTTTAGAAGAAGACAATAAGATTATAGAGCTGCAGATTGCTCTGCGTCTTCCTTATCGTTCTAAGCCCTTATATGTACCAAACGCAAGACTCTTTTTAGAAAGGTTGCGTTATGAAGAAATCATTTGTATTGCTGGAAAGAACTATTGTTTTTCCTTGCAGTCGTTTGACGTAATGCAACAAGAGATTATACAAATTATACGTGATCAAGCGCGTTTTTATGAAAATAATCATACAGAAAGAGCACAAAGAATTGCTTACTTAGATTTAGAAACCTTTGGGATGATTCTGGCAAAAACATATGAAATAGCCATGCAGAAAATGGCTAAATCTGGTTTATTGTCGCAAGGAGATGAATCTCCTCTTCTACCAGGAATCTATGAAGCCACCATGGAAATGCCTTTACGCTTTTCTCCTGCACAAGCGCAGTTGCGTTTTTGCCTACAGTATATTCTTCCTCCTACCTCTAAGATTTTAATCGATCCTCGTATCCTTGTTGCAGATCATGCAATTGGATTAGAAGAATCTCGATTTTTTGAATGCGCAAAACCGGGAATGATCTATAAAAATGTCTATTACCGATTCCCTGATTCTATTACAAGACTGCATTTACGTAATTTAAAGCAAATTCGGGATATGACAATTCCGACTCCTTTATTTGGGACTTTTGTAGAAAATGCTCTGCCGCAAATGGCTCGTTATGCTGAAATTGCTAATCAAGAAGCACTGCAAGACTTTGTTACTCTACCATTTGTAGGCAACTTAGAAGCTACTTGTGATATTTCTTATTTAGATGGAGAGTTAGAAGCTAGCTTACATTTTAATTATGATGGGCATAAAATTCCTGTTGCTGTTTCACAACTTACCTTTAAAGCATTGAATTGCTTTGTTTCAGAACAAGGGATTTTGGCTCGTAATCTGGTAGAAGAGAGAGAAATCATTGAAGATCTCTTTCAGGATTTTCTCTTTAAGCCTGATACAGGGATGTATATCTCAAAATCTGAGAAAAAGATTGTTGAGTTTATGACCGATATTATTCCTCGGTATCAACAGAGGGTGCAATTTAATTGCCCACAGAATCTACTCGATCAATTTATCTATGATCAAACACAATTTGTGATCGATTTGTCTCATACAGATCGAATTGGTACTTATATGATTGCATTAAGAGTCAATGGTGCTCTTAATGGAATTAAACTCGATCAGCTTTGGGAGTGTGTAGGGTCTAGAAAATCTTTCATTGAGCTCGATTCGCCTAAATGTCGTATAAAAAAAGGGAATGAGGGTCATAAAATTCCTAAAATTTTAGTTTTAGATTTAGACCGTCTCTATGCAGTTGTGCAGCTATTTGATGAAATGGGTATAGAGGTTTTGGAAAACCACACACTGGAAAGGCCTCTTTGGAGCTTAGCTAATATCGATGGATCTCAGTTTGAAGGTTTGCCTGTAGAATTTTCTATGACGGAGCAATTAGTGGAAATCCGCAAACAGATGATTGGTGAGAGACAATTGATTTTTTCCGATGTGCCAACCTCTGTAAAAGCTACATTGCGTGCTTATCAATTAGAAGGAGTGCATTGGTTAGAAAGACTTAGAACCATGTTTTTAAACGGAATTCTTGCCGATGACATGGGTCTTGGTAAAACTCTGCAAGCCATTGTTGCTTTAACACAACATTTAACAAAAAGCCCTCGAGCCTCTCTGATTATTTGTCCAACTTCTCTGTTATATAATTGGAAAGAGGAAGTATCTAAGTTTAATCCTAAGATGAAGGCTGTCGTAGTCGATGGAGCTCCCAATAATCGGAAAAGGCTGATTGGGCAGGTAGATCAGTGCGATATTATCATTACTTCTTATACCCTATTGCAAAAAGATATTGAGCATTATAAAGTAGCTAATTTTTCTTATCTAATCTTGGATGAAGCACAGCATATTAAAAACCGAGGCACTCGAAATGCCAAGTCGGTTAAGATGGTATCAGCAGACCACAGATTAATTCTATCAGGAACGCCCATCGAAAACTCTTTGGAAGAGCTTTGGAGCTTATTTGATTTCTTGATGCCTGGATTTTTAGGAACCTATGACAGATTTGTAGAAAAATACATCCGTGTTTCAGGTAAAGAGCAAGCCAAGAATTTAGAGTATTTACGCAAAAAAGTAGCTCCTTTTATTCTACGAAGAATGAAATGTGATGTGCTAGATGATTTGCCACCTGTCTCAGAGATCATTTACCATTGTCAACTCTCAGAGTTACAACAGCAGCTTTATCGATCTTATGCACAATCTGCTCGTGATGAATTAGTGAAGTTGGTAGAAAGAGATGGTTTTGATCGAGTACAAATCCATGTTCTTGCAACTCTTACTAGATTAAAGCAGATCTGTTGTCATCCTGCGATTTTTGCAAAAGAAAAAGCAGAACCGGGTGATTCTGCTAAATACGATATGCTACTTGACCTTTTACAAACATTGATAGAGGGTAAACACAAAACTGTGATCTTTTCTCAGTACACGCGCATGTTACAAATTATGAGAGAGGATTTTGAAGCAAAAGGGATTCGTTTTGTATACTTGGATGGGTCTAGTAAAAATCGGCTAGAGGTGGTTAAGAAGTTTAATGAGGATCTTTCTATTTCTGTATTTTTAGTCTCTTTAAAAGCAGGTGGAACAGGTTTAAATCTCGTAGGAGCTGATACTGTCATTCATTACGATATGTGGTGGAACCCAGCTTTGGAAAATCAAGCAACAGATAGAGTACATAGATTGGGACAAAAGCAGTCCGTTTCAGCCTATAAGCTCATTGCGCTTGATACCATTGAAGAAAAAATTGCAGAAATGCAGAGAAGAAAAAAAGGATTGGTCAAGAAAGTGGTAAGTTGCGATGATGAGGTGATAGCAAAGCTCACCTGGGAAGATGTATTAGAGCTTTTAAAGACATAAAAAAAACAAAGATATGGCTAAAGCAAATTCTGGTTCGTTTAAAACGGTTTTCAAAACAGCTTCTGGTAGATTCATCAATAGATTTACCAAAATTTCTAGTTTTCTTGCTAGTGACATTGGAATTGATTTAGGAACAGCAAATACTCTTGTGTATGTACGTGGAAAAGGAATTGTGTTAGCTGAACCTTCTGTTGTAGCTGTTGATTCTACAAATAATGAAGTGTTGGCTGTTGGACATAAAGCAAAAGCTATGTTAGGAAAAACACCGCGTAGAATACATGCAGTACGCCCCATGAAAGATGGCGTTATTGCTGATTTTGAAATTGCAGAAGGGATGTTAAAAGCTTTAATCAAGCAAGTAACCCCTGCACGTAGCTTTTTTCGTCCTAAAATCTTGATTGCCGTTCCTTCTGGCATTACAGGAGTAGAAAAACGCGCTGTTGAAGATTCTGCTCTACGTGCCGGAGCCCAGGAAGTCATTTTAATTGAAGAACCAATGGCAGCTGCTATTGGTGTAGACCTTCCTGTTCACGAACCTGTTGCAAATATGATTATTGACGTAGGTGGAGGTACAACGGAAATTGCCATTCTTTCTCTTGGAGGAATTGTCGAATCTCGTTCTTTAAGAATTGCAGGAGATGAGTTTGATGAATGCATTGTCAATTATATGCGCCGTACTTACAATTTAATGATTGGTCCTAGAACAGCTGAAGAAATTAAAGTCACAATCGGATCTGCTTATCCCTTAGGAGAGCATGAGCTTGAAATGGAAGTGCGTGGACGCGATCAGGTAGCAGGCCTTCCTGTTACAAAAAGAATTAACTCAGTAGAAATCCGAGAATGTCTAGCAGAACCTATTCAACAAATCGTTGAATGTGTAAAATTGACACTTGAGCAATGTCCACCTGAATTATCTGCAGATTTAGTGGAAAGGGGTATGGTGTTAGCAGGGGGAGGTGCTTTAATTAAAGGGTTTGATAAATCTTTAATTAAAGAAACAGGTCTTCCCGTAATTGTAGCTCCTAATCCGCTTTTAGCTGTTTGTTTAGGAACAGGAAAAGCATTAGAATATTTAGATAAATTTAAAAAGCGTAGATCAGTTACTTGAAGGAATTAAAACGGAATACAAGCCATGTCTAATTTTAACCAAAATTGGACAAGCAATCAAAAACTTATTCATTGGGTTGAGGAGATTAAAGAGCTTTGCCAGCCAAAACAAATCTACATATGTGATGGTAGCTTAGAAGAGTATCGCAATCTCTCTCAGATTCTTGTTGAAAAAAAGCTATTTATTCCATTAAATCCTGAAAAACGCCCTTATAGCTTTTGGTGCCACTCTTCTGTTAATGATGTTGCTCGTGTTGAAGAGTCTACTTTTATCTGTTCTCTACATGAAAAAGATGCGGGTCCAACGAATCATTGGAAAGATCCTGAACAAATGAAGCTTTTATTAAAAGCTCGTTTTCGTGGTTCTATGCAAGGAAGGACCATGTATGTTATCCCTTTTAGCATGGGTCCAATAGACTCTGATTTTAGCCGAATTGGCATACAAATTACCGATTCAGAATATGTGGTATGTAATATGCATATCATGACAAGAGTTGGTAGAGCTGTTCTTGATAAATTAGCTCATGCAGAGTTTGTGCCTTGTTTACATTCGGTAGGTATGCCTCTTTTAGATAATGTGCAAGATGTACCATGGCCTTGTTCTAATGAGAAGTATATTGTACATTTTCCAGAAGAGCGCAGCATTTGGTCTTTTGGAAGTGGATATGGCGGTAATGCGCTTTTAGGCAAGAAAAGCTTTGCTTTGCGCATTGCATCTGTTATGGGCCGAGATGAAGGTTGGTTAGCAGAGCATATGTTGATTCTTGCAATTACGAATCCAGAGGGAGTAAAAAAATATTTTGCAGCTGCATTTCCAAGCTCTTGTGGAAAAACTAATTTAGCTATGCTATTACCAAGTCTTCCTAACTGGAAAATTGAATGTGTAGGAGATGATATTGCTTGGTTACACATAAGAGATCAAAAGCTCTATGCGATTAATCCAGAAGCGGGTTTTTTTGGAGTTGCGCCTGGAACTTCTTTGACCGCTAATCCCAATGCAATGAATACTCTTACACATGATACCATTTTCACAAATGTTGCATTGACAGAAGATAAAGATGTATGGTGGGAAGGAATGACGGAGCAGCCTCCTTCTCAATTAACAGATTGGCAAGGAAACCCTTGGACTCCTAATGCTAAGCATCTTGCAGCTCATCCCAATGCACGTTTTACTGTCTCTGCCAAGCAATGTCCTGTGATTGATCCTAACTGGGAAAATCCAAAAGGGGTTCCCATATCTGCTATTATTTTTGGTGGCAGGCGTTCGAATACTATACCTTTGGTCTATGAAGCTTTTGATTGGACCCATGGGGTTTTTTTAGGAGCGTGTATGTCTTCTGAAATGACAGCGGCAGCTAGTGGAGAGATAGGGAAGTTGCGTCATGATCCTTTTGCTATGCTTCCTTTTTGTGGTTATAACATGGCAGATTACTTCAATCATTGGCTAAGCATAGAGAAAAATAATGTAACTCTGCCTAAGGTTTTCCATGTGAATTGGTTTTTGAAAGATGATAAAGGTAAATATATTTGGCCGGGTTTTGGGGATAATATTCGTGTATTAAAATGGATTTTTGAAAGAGTAGACCAAAGCGATAATTTTCAATCTTCTGCTATTGGTAATCTTCCTAAGCAAGATTCTTTGGATGTCTCTGGATTATCTCTTACTCCCGAGCAACTAGAGCAACTCTTTGCTATTCATGTTACACAGTGGCGTCAAGAGATCAAAGAAATGCATCGTTATTTCACTTTATTTGGCTCAGAGCTACCTCCTCATATGCTGCACCAACTACAAGCATTAGAGAAGAGAATTCAATAATGCGTCTTGTGGTTTAACGTGTTTTAAAAGCACAGGTTATCGGGATATTTCCTAATGTCCAGGGTAAAATAGATCTTTCTTTAGTTAATGTAAAACTAGAATGATTAGTCATTTCACAATTTATTCTATACATAGATTATACATCTGGTAGAAGGCGTATATTTTCTTCAAGCATCTTCTCTAGATGCAGCACTCGTTATCCGTACAAATAGGAATATTTGGTGCAGATATGAAACTACATCTGAATCAATGATGGTCCTGTGAGCTTTATATTAGAGCATGGAATGTCTTTGTTTTATTGCAGAGAGTTCATCAGCACTCGGATCATTAGTCGAAATAGCAAAATAGATATTTTTCATCTCTTGAAGATCTACGTTCAATTGATTAGCATGGTGTATTTGTATTTTTTGAGAGATGATGCGTTCGCTTTTTATAAACTTGTTTTATAGCATTTCTGAGCTTCATTGTTGCGCTGTTTTCTGGAGAAGATAAAACTTGGGCTTAATACAGCTATAGGCTGGTTAAGATGGTCTATGGTTTCTTTTTAAGTTTTCAGGCAAAGTAGAAGAAGATGGAATCGAGTCAGATGCGAGTGATCATCAGGATCATTAGAATCAGTTAATACGTAATTAATAAGATTTTCCATAGATATAGATTTTGATAAAGAATTATTTGTAATGGTTGCCATAAAGCCAGCTCATGAGTGTCATTGTCTTAAGTTATTTGTAAGATTAAAACATTTTCTGTATTTACATGTACTTACAATGTGATTTTTAAATACAGTCCAAACAGAAAATTCCAGATACATATTCTGCAAATGAAACGCAGATTTTTCTGAAAAAATATATTTACTATTTTAAATATTCATTTTTTTTTTTACAGTTCGGATAAGAACGATATAGGAGTAATTATGAGAATTATTGGTTTCATTTTTATGTTATTTGCGTGGATAAACCCTTTAATGAGTGGAGTAGATGTAAATATAGGTCCACCGCCACCAGATGGCGGATATTACTACTACGATGATGATGAGGGGTACTATTATTGGAATGGCCCTGGTTATTATAATGGGATATGGTTTGATGATGAGGATAACTGGCATAATCATCATGGCCATAGGGGTGGCCATTACCATGACGGTGGCCATGGAGGTGGGCACCATCATTAATCATATAAAGGGTTTTTTTTGAATAAAAACCCTTTATATATACCCAATTAATGAATAAAAATTGCTTGTGGTTGAAAGAAGAAAGAAATCTCTATTTTTGCGTTCTCTGGAGTATCAGAGCCGTGAATGGCATTGCGCTCTATAGAAGCACCAAAATCTCTTCGAATAGTTCCAAGAGCTGCTTCTTTAGGATTTGTGGATCCCATGAGTTCACGTGTGCGGTTAATAGCATTTTCACCTTCTATTACAAATGCTACAATGGGGCCTTCTGTCATAAATTGAATTAATTCTTGGAAGAAGGGTCGGTGAGCATGTACTGCGTAAAAAGCTTTTGCTTGTTCTACGCTAAGACGTTGCATTTTAATCGCTACAATTTCTAATTTAGCTTTTTCAAAATAGGAAAGAATCTCTCCAATTTTATTGTTTGCAACGGCATCTGGTTTAATAATGGAAAGTGTTTGTTCATGCGACATATATAACCCTCTATAATCTATTTAGAATTTAGATCAGCTAATTATAGAGAACCCACAAATTAATCTCATTAATAAAATATTAATTATGCTAAAAAACTAGCTATAGCTTAAAGTCTTCTCCAAAATAGTTTGTTCGCGCTTCCTTGCTCTTTAATAAATCATCAACTGTTCCTGATAACAATACTCTGCCTTCTTGAATAAGATAACTGCGATCTACAATAGAAAAAATTTCACGGGCGTTATGATCTGTAATCAATATACTAATTCCTTTATTTTGAAGATGTCGAATCATTAACTTTACATCATGCACTGCAATGGGATCGATATTAGCAAAAGGTTCATCTAATAATAAGAAGCAAGGTTGAGTAATTAAGGCTCTAGTAATTTCTAAACGTCTCCTTTCTCCACCAGAAAGGGTCAAAGCTTTTTTCTTAGCTAGAGGAGTTAGATGAAGTTCTTCTAATAAATTTTTTAAACGCTTTGTTCTCTCTTGAGCTTTTATGGGTAATGTTTCTAAAATACAGAGTAGATTTTCTTCGACTGTGAGTTGGCGGAACACAGAAGGTTCCTGTGAAAGATACCCCATACCCATCTTAGCGCGCTGATGAATAAGAAGATGGCTGATTTCTTGTCCTTTAAAAAAAAATTGACCTTTATCGGGATTGATGAGGCCCGTAATTAAATAAAAAGCTGTGGTTTTACCAGCCCCATTAGGCCCTAATAATCCAACTACTTCACCTACCCCCACTTGCAAACTAATATCATGAACAACAATTTTGTTTCTATAGCTTTTTCTTAAATTTTTTGCTTCAAATAGGATAGGAGGCTTCATGGAAGAAGAAACTTTTTTGAAGGAAATATCAGCAATGTTTATTTGTAAAGAAGAGGGTAATTTATTCATGAGATATAAGTTGTGGAAAGTATTGATTGAATTGGGTTTGCTCTTCTTTGCTAAAGGCAAATTGTACTTTGCCAATTCCTTTTATGACTTTTTCTTGCGTCAAACAGTCTGTGGTTATGTGCACCTCGGGTGCGCTAATTTTCAACTCTTGCGGAGCATCCCAAAAAAGCACCTTTTTGCCAGGATGAGCAGATAAAATAATGGAACGAGTATCTAAAGAATAACTCATTTTATCAGCAATTGCCAGTTGGGCCGGTTTGTGAGGGCCTTTAGAAAGTAGACGAACGTGTTCTTTTAGAACAATGGATGTAGGTTTTACATGCTGATTTATATTGGTATAATCTAATTGAGCGCTATCTGAAAACACATTAAGATCTTCTGTTTCATAGTATAATTGATTTTGTATATTGCCATCTTGATCTTGAGGGCTTTCAATCCACGCCTGTAATTTATTTTGATCGATATAAAGTCTTCCGTGCGATTCTATACGATGATTACGCCCTTGTAGATCTTTATAGGTCATAATTGTATGTCCTTTTGCGTCCAATGTTTGAAAAACCATCTTATTATGAATCATGCAATTTTTGATGGTTAATTCATCTTGTGTATGTATTATGCCAAGATCTTGTTCTTCAATCTGAGTAGGGCCTGTAAATAGCAGTTTTTTTTCTAGATCATTCCAATTAAGAGAGTCTGTAGTAAAATATAGGAAACTCTTTTCCGCTTTGGGCAATAAAAAGCTTTGCAATATCCCTTTAGCATAAAATACTTGTAGGTAAGAGTCGATAAGGTTTATATCAATTTGTCTTGCATATACCACATCTTGTTCATGAGTCAGGCAGCAGATATTCGCATCTTGCCCATATGCTGAGATACATCCTTTCCATTGATTGATTAAATCCAACTGATTATAGGTAGCTTTTGCAGCCGTTAGAAAAAAAGCATTTGCATAAGAAATAACTACATCTTGTTCTGCACAAATTGCATCAATTAGATATTCTCTATTCTTTTCTTCTTTAGATAATAACTTAAGTTCTAAACTACGTCCTTCTATGGTAAAAGGGGTCAATTTTTCTCTTTTATCGTAGATCATATCTTGGTATGTAACATTTTGTTCCTGATTAGAACGTAAAATGCCTTGGTTTTTTTGTAGGTCGAAATCCGCTCGATCAGCTGTTATTCGTCCATACTCTTTTAGTAGAATTAAAACCTCTTGATCAAGCTCAATCTGATTAAATGGGAAATGGGTTTTTTCCTGTCTTTTTAAAAGAGCTTTTTTAGCTTGCATTTTTCCTAGAATGTGATCAATAACAACATGTCCAGAAAGAATAAGATCTTGCCCATCATAAGAAGCATTTTCGGAAGAAACCAGACCACAATCTTGGGTATTGAGAGGAGTTATAAGAAGGAATAGAGCGGTTAGATAAAGCATATATTTAATCCTTAGGATACATATGTGCTATAAATCCTTTTGCCTGAAGTTCAGGGGTTTTACCCGATGTAATCAGGGAGATATTCTCAGCATTTCCTGAAAAAATAGGCGAGGTTGAGAATATTTCTTGAGGAAGAGAGTGCGTACGTAATTTATATACCGAGATGCTAACCCCTTGAGATAAGAGTTGTTTTTCTGAAAAGTGATATTCGCCAGAGTTAGCTTCTAATAAACGCACTTGTTGCATAGGAAGCGCATTATTATAATAGATACGCTCTTGCATCAAGCAATGAATCTGATCTAATTCTTCGATGAGTTTTAATTTCCCTTCATTGGGTTTTAAAACAAGTAAAGAGGACTTGCTTTTGATTCTATGATGTAATCTACTGTTGTCATCTTGCGTTAGCCAAATATCTTTGGTGACTTTTACACGTTTTTGATTGGCAGATAAAAAACCCGTCTTAGATTGCATTTGCCTCTCTAAGAGATGAAGAACGTTGGATTTATCTACAGGGCGCACTCTTAAGAAAAAAGAGCCCCATGCAAATGTTATGATCATAAGTAGTATACATCCGATAGAGGTTGCTTGCTTTAACATGGTCCACATCTTTGAACAACTTGATAAATTTGAGAAACCGTAGCAAGAAGTTTAGGTAGCATATCAAAAGCCAAAACGGATTCTTTATCGCTTTTAGCTTCTATTGGGTTAGGGTGTGCTTCAATAAATAAGCAATTAGCGCCTGCTGCAATAGCAGCTTGCGCAAGAGGGGGGATAAACTGACGTTGTCCACCAGAAGCATCTCCCATTCCCCCTGGAAGTTGTACAGAGTGAGAAGCATCGTAACAGGTAGGATACCCCATCTCTTGCATGATGGGAATAGCTCGCATATCGCTTACAAGATTATTATATCCAAAGCTTGTTCCTCGATCGGTTAGAATAATCCGATCATTTCCAGAAATGAGAATTTTGTTTATTACATTTTGCATATCCCAAGGAGACATAAACTGTCCCTTTTTAATATTCAAAATAGCTCCTGTTTGAGCAGCTGCTATAATCAAATCGGTTTGACGGCAAAGAAAAGCGGGGATTTGAATAATCTCAACAACCTTAGCAGCCTCAATGGCTTCTTCAGAAGAGTGAATATCTGTTAAAACGGGTAAATCGAATATTTGTTGGATTTTTGTTAAAATTTCTAAACCTTTTTGTATTCCAGGCCCTCGAAAAGAACCATGGGCAGAGCGATTTGCTTTGTCATAGCTTGATTTGAAAATGAAATTAAGCTCAGGAAAACCTTTAAATATATTTACCAATTGCTCAGCACAACAAAGGGCATGATCTTCGGATTCAATTACACAAGGTCCACAAATGATTGCTAGAGGTTGATTTTTACCAATGCAAAATTTCTTTATTTTAATTGTTTTCATGATGGACCAAGTATGCGGTTATTGGGAGTTTTGTTCAATGTGGAAGCTATTTTTTCTCATTAGATGCTCTAGAGTAATGGACCAAAAATCACCTTTAGCGTAGATCTCAATAAGTTTCTTAAAGGTTTTTTTATATTTTTTTTCGAGTAATTTTGTTTCTATGTCAATGTCTTTCATGATCATAAAACAAGGGGGAATAAGAGGAGAAAGGGGACTGGTTCGTATATCAAAAAAATCATGTTGTTCTTCAAAATAGCGATACTCTTCTTCAGATGAGGAGAATCTTTTTGAGGGTCTTGGATAGTAAAGAGGATTGCTTAGTGCATTTTGATGGTTAAAGCTAAATACTTGTCCTAATTCCCATCTTCTTTTAAAAGCTAAAGAATTCTTTTTCCCATATCCTAAAACGATTCCATAGAGAGCTTGATTACCTTTTAGGATATCCCATAAACTTCTTTGGTTGAAAATCACTTCATCTAATAATTCTTTTGGATCTAGTTTTTTCTCAAGCAATTTGCAGAATAGATCCAGATGTTCAGTAACTGTTTGTAAGAAACTGGATTTATTTATGATAATTATCTGAAAAGGGCAGAAATTTTTTGTGTGATTTGCTTGTTTAAGCAATAGATAATTTCCTTGCAAGTGACAAAGAACATTTTTTTCTAATATAGACCAAGCCTCAGCAATGGGAAAGAGGGAACCTCTTTTGCCAAAAAAAATAGTATCAAAGGAGGGATTGAGAAAATATTCCGCTAAAGATACAGGTTTATCTCCGAATAAGGTATAGCCAAAATCCTGCTCAAATATCATACTTTGCAATAGAGCCTCCATGAAGAGGCTTTCTTTTTCAGAAATAGGGTTTTTTCTGGGAAAAGAACAAAAAGCTAACCCACCTAGAAAAAGCCAAAGCAACAGAGCCTTTATTTGTAATGGATAAAGAGATCTCTTCATAAGATTTTTTTATGACCCCAGCATTTAATGGCTGGGGTTTTTGGATTTTAATGAATGACAGTTGATCCACTGGGACATTCATAGCCAGCCATGAGTTCACGATATACATTTTGTGTACATAACGTTTTTTCTTTGCTAGTTTGGTCTAATGCATCTTGATTATCTTGTGTATAAAAAAGTTTTTGTTCCGTAGGTTGATTTTGTGTAGACATAGCTTCCTGCTCTGTGCTTTGAGCTAATGCTTCTTGAGCAATTTGTGTAGAGAGGATTTCTTGTTCTGTAGGTTGGTTTAACTCATCTTGATTATCTCGTATGCATAGAACATCTGGTTCTGCATTTTGATCATCATCTTGATTCACATATGCATATACACCTTTTTCATCTGAATAGATAGCGGTTATTGGCTGTAAATCGCCATTTTTTAAGTATAGGCAAATAGTTCCATTTTCAAAAGTAATATCTTCTGGATCAACATAAGTTTTTTCCCAAGCGTTTAAGCCAGCAATACACAAAACAATACTTAAACTAAATAATTTTAACAAATTTTTCATGCCATTTTTCTCCTAAATATAAAAGATAGATCAAAAAAACTTTAGATATTACCAAAAAACAATCACAAGAAAGCTCTTGAGAGCTTTTTGGTTGCTCTGGCAATTATTAGTTTTAAAATATTTTATAAGCAAACTAAATTTAAAAATACTGCTTTTTTTAGTGGGATTTAAAGCGCTTTTCAAGAAAGAGCTAATGTTTTTTGATCTATTAAATATGTCTTATTCTCTGCATGGATGATAAGTCTAGGCATAATTTTCATATTGGGGTTTTGGCAGAGCTTGCGTATGGAAGAGGTATCTGTCTTATTAGATTTAGATTTGCATTTAATTTCCATGGGAAAAATGCTCCATCTCTTTCTAAAATTACAGCTGCTTCAGCGCCTGAATAAGATCGCCAATGATAGCAATTAGTTGCTGATGTAGAGGTAAATTGCTGTTGAATGACCCCATTTTCATACTTGCTACGACTGCTTCTGGAGAATGCAGACGCATTTTTTCCTGGATTCTTTTAATGTACATTTTACCTTTTCAAGGAACAATTGTTCTTTAAAGTTAAACGATTATTTATGCTGGAATAGAGCCCCGGTTTTTTATCGATTAGAAATGCAGCTGCTGCTAGAGCTCCTTGTGCAAATACGTCACGAGAGTGTGCTTGATGGATCAATTTTATTTGTTCATTATCACATTCAAAGATGACTTGATGTTCCCCTATTACCTCACCGCTGCGTATAGCATGAACACGAACTTGAGAAGATTTGCTTTTTGTTGTTGCATCTTCTGCAATTTCTTTGCCTGTAGCTTTAGCAAGAGCAATTGCTGTGCCGCTAGGCAAATCTTTTTTGTGTATGTGATGGGTTTCAATAATGTCAATACTACAGTTCTCACAGAAGCCAGACGCTTTTATAGATTCAACTAGTTGTAATAAAAGAGAAATACCTGGGCTGAAATTAGGAGTATAGAAGATAGGAGCATATTGGGCTGTGTCTTCAATTTTTTTTTGTATTTCCATACTATGCCCGGTTGTTCCTATGACAATAGGCTTAAGAGATTGCTTTGCATATTCTAAGTGAGCAAGAATAGCTTCTTTAGAAGAAACATCAATGGTAATGTCTGAATTATGGATGGCTAATTTAGCAGAGTTTGTCATGGAAACATCCACATTCGCTATTTTTTGTAAGCTAGGTTTTTCTAGGCACTTTCTTGACGTCCCCATAATTACTTTGAAGTTAGGTTGATTTGCTGCCAAAGCAAGAATGCTTTTCCCCATTTTTCCTGTTGCGCCAAGTATTGATAAACCAATAGGCATAAGGTTCCTTTTTTTCACAAAGAATATAGTTCTTTTGCTATTTTTTGAATCTAATTAATTTATTAGGAAAAAATACATCCACATTCTTCTGATTTTTTTTGGAATTCTCTGTTCTAAAAACATCTATATTCATATACTCCCTAAGCTTGAAATTGTACTTTATGACAAAAAAAATCAAACAATTGCTATATTTTCTGTGTTGCAGTGGCCTAATGGGATGTTTATTTGGTAACTCCTGTTTGTCTTCTGAAGAAAAGCAAGAAGAAACATTTTTGAAAACCGAAGAATATCATTCGATTAATTTCAATGACATTCCCGTCATTGAATTTATTCGCTTTGTTAGTAAAATCTCTGGAGAGAATTTTGTTTTCAGTAATAGTGATTTAGGGTTCGCAATTTCTCTTTGTATGGGGAAAGCGATTTCTTCTAAGCAAGTATTAGAAGCGCTGATCAAACTATTGCACTTTCATGGTTTATTTGTAAAAAAAGAATCTGATTATCATGTAATTAGACGATATGACAAACAAAAAGATGATGATTATAAAATTTCTTTCGATACTTCAAATTTAACAGCTTTTAATTCTATCCCACACTTGTCAGGCTTAAAAGAAGGGTATGAATTTTTTGTGTATAAAGTACAATACCATTCGGGAATGGAACTTGAGCAATCATTAAAGAAGATTGCTGCAGATATGCGCAGTCAGTCAAATGCTCCCCTTAAATTAGTGAATGCTATCCAATCTCTGCAATGGGTCAAAGCGACAAATTCCCTACTCTGCTCCGGTGATCCTGAAACCCTTTATAGTTTGCGTAAATTAATCGACAGTTTAGACACTCCTTTGCGGCAAGTATTTATTGAAGTATTGGTTATTGAAACAGATGCAAAAAGAGGTATGGATTTTGGTCTGCAATGGTCAGCAGGAGCTCAATATCAAAATAGGTTGGGATTAGGGGTTGGCAACTTTTCTCCTGCGCATTCAGCAGGATCTTTTGCTAACACTATTCAAAGCATTAGTCCCATTAATCCTCCAAGTGGCTTATCGCAACTTCCTCTAGCTCCCGGATTTAATCTAGGTGTTATTGGCGATATTATCATGCATAAAGGTAAATCCTTTCTCTCTTTAGGCACCTTAGTATCTGCTTTGCAAACAGATGGCAATAGCACAATTGTGCTTAATCAGAAAATCGTTACTCAGGATAACAAAAACTCTACTATTTTTGTAGGGGACAATATTCCCTTTACGGGATCTGTTGTACAGACGGTTGGTCAAAGCCAGCAATTAACAGCAAATGTGGAATATCGAGATGTAGGAGTGGGTTTAAGTATTACGCCTCGTTTAGGTGAAGATGAAATTATTTCATTAGAAATTCACCAGGAAATTACAGAAAGTTTAGATCAGAATGTTATACATATGCAAAACACTGCAAATGGAATAAGAACGACAAAAACGAAGATGTCAACGCATGCTCATGTGCCTGATCAACACTTTTTGATAGTTAGCGGCATGATTCGCAATGCAAAATCGCAACATAAAACAGGAATGCCTTGTTTAGGTGGTCTTCCTGTAGTTGGAGCTATGTTTAGCAGAACGCTTAAATCAGATGAAAAACGCAATATTGTCATTTTTGTACGCCCTTATATCATTCGTTCCTTTGAAGAATATCGCAAATTGACTAAAAACCAGGAAAAGATTTTTGAGAATCAGACAATAAGCCAAGATTTTATAGAAGCAGTTGAGTTAGTTAATCCTGCCGAATGTGAGTAAACCTTAAAGCTCTTGTAATTTAAATATAAGACTGGTAACCTAGGCTTCGCCTTTTGTAGATTTATTCTTTCTATAGAGAAGCTTAAGGTTTTAATATTGCATCTTGTCAAATCTTTTAAAATCAACTAAGATAGAGATCTTTACAAGAAACTTTGGGTTGATAGCTCAGCGGATAGAGCACCCGCCTTCTAAGCGGGTGGTCGCAGGTTCGAATCCTGCTCAGCCCATTTGATTTTTAATGGTTAATATCGATATGAAAAAAAAATCCGACTCCACAAGTCTGATTCGTTCCAAATCTAAAAAGTCAAAACAGAAATATCTAGGGGATTTTATCACTTCTCCTAAAAAGTTTGACCGATTAAGTGCTATTTTAAAAAAGTTTCGCTCGGCGGAATTTAAGGAACTCAATGACCGCAAGAAAAGTGAACGGATTAATTTAACTCTTTATGAGCTTATCCATAAAGAACAAACTCCCTGTTTTTTATTGCCTGCTGTCTTGGATTATATTGAAGCGATTAATGCTTTGACCCTTTTAGAGAATTATGCTTTTTTTCACTTTGAATTATGGTTAAACCAATTTTCTGGAATTAGTAGTCATGAAAACTATGGTTTGCGTGCAAAAATTGCAGGTAAATGGATCCCACGGGAGGAATACCAATCTTTTTTCCCTATTGGTATGGATAGAGTATATGAAGGCTCTCACTTTGTAACAGCGCATGGCTCGCCCGATCTAGATACGGCAATTGCTTCTTTCTGGGGGTGGATGGATGCATTTGCAGCAAGAGTGGGGAATGGGTTACATATATGGAATGTTCCAGGGGGACCACCTAGTTTTCAAGTTGAGATTGATGTCTTGTTTGATCAAATGATTGGTAAAAAAGCTTTTATTCACTTAGCTAAGCATCGAACCACTCTTGCATTATCGGGGATTGATCTGGTCACTCAAAACTCTTTAACAAGACAATTAACAACAGAATCCATTTCTCTATTTGATCATGAACATCGCCCTCATGCAATTGTGCTTGTCGATGAGCAAGGATATTATTTGGGAGATTGGCGCCATTATGATGTAGAAGGGGTAAGGCAGGTCATTATTTTGCTAAATAATTGCCTGCGTTGGTTTGAAAATGATCTACACGTGAAATTGGTTTCTCTTTTTGCTAAAAAAGATCTTTCTTTAAAAGATTTGCCAGAATTCATTAATGCTGTATTAATGACGAAAATAGAAGATTGTCAACCTGCTCGAGAGTTTACAGAAGGGCAAAAGAAACATGCGCGCGCCTACCTTCACAAAGTGCTAGGCGTAAAAAAAGGTTTAAGTTGTTCTTTTCAAGAATTTGCAGAGGCGATGAAAACTCATGATCTATTTGAGTTTGCTCAATTCTTAGAATTAATTGCTTCTTTAAACAAATCTTCTCTTTTTGATGCTTCTGGCTTTTTAATCGAAAACCGACCTAGAATCTTTTTAGCTCTGGAAAAGATGATTAAAAGTTTAGATCGTTCTATTCAAAGCATTCGTGCTTTTGTGGAAAGACTAGACGTTGCTCTAGATATTAAAACTCATGTGTTTGGGTATATTCCTCAACATGTGAATTATCGAGCAGAAGTGGAAGAGATTCGTAGTAAAATGAATAATTATCCCTATTTGACAGTAACTATGGCTGATTCGAATGGGAAGGTGATTCCTTTAGGAGTAATTTATGCCAATGATTTGCATAAAAATATTCTTGGCACGGTTTCTCTAAGGGACTTTTGTAATCGAGAGGAAACAAAAATCCCATCTTACTTTGAAGTGATTAGTGTGATAGATCATCATAAAAGCAACCTGCAAACTTTTTCTGCACCTGTAGCAATCATTGCGGATGCACAATCTTGTAATGTGTTATGTGCAGAGTTAAGCTTTGCCATCAATGACAAATATGGCACTGGAGGTATGCATCTACAACAAATTAAGAGCCAAATAAAAGAAAAGCTTTCCTCTTTGCACTCGGCTAGTGATCGAAGGGTTTTACAGCGATTATTGCAAAAAGAAAACGTTTGTGAGCAGAAAAATACCTACTTTATTGACCCCACACGAGAAATTATAGAGTACTTTCATTTTTTATATGCTATTTTTGAAGATACTGATTTATTAACTAAAGTTTCTCGAAGAGATATTGAATGCGTTGCATCCCTAATCAATCGTCTAAAATCGCTTATCGTAAAAGAAGAGGTGGAAGTCATTATATTTGATGATATTTACACGGAGGAAAACTTTGTTTCTTTAGCAACAAAAAGGATTTTACAGAACCGCGATGTCTATTCTATCTATTGTAAAATCTATAAAGCTAAAGAAGAAAATGTGGAAAAAAATGTCAGACTTTGCATTAAAGGAAAACCATCTTCTATATTTGTCGATACGAAAGAACAAAATGGTTGCGCTCGAGTAGGACAGACAAAAATATTTTCTCGTAATTATCCCTCTTTTTCTAAACATGTCTCTACCTTGCAAGAGCAGTGGTATAAAATGTTGTTTGATTATTGGTCTGATCATCCGGAAGTAGATTTACATTTGCAAATGATTAGTACAATTGCAGGGGCAGATAATCTGTTTTTAGGAAATGAAATCAAGGATCATCATTTAGATGAATTATGGATTTGGATTCCCTTTACGGAGCAATCGATCGAACATTTAAAGAGTTTTTTAAATGCGTTTCGCTCTTGTCCAGCTCTTGTAAGAGGGGAACTTGCTGTTTGCTTTTATGGAGATACAGCTAAAGCATATGAGCAAATTTTTGCTGAAAGCTTCTTTTCCATCGCTAAAAAAGAAGTAAGCAATAAAAGCGCTTTGCCAATCGCAGTTCTAAAGTTTCCTGCGGGTGCAATCAACTCTAGAAAGGCTATGGTTTCCCCTTGCCTTCCCAGACTGATTGAATGATCAACCCTTAAGCGAAATTTATTTATCTTCTTCTTCAATGATTTCAAGAGTAATACGGATTTGATTGCGACTTGCTACAGACTTAAGTAGATCTCGAATCGCATTAATCGTTTTACCTTTTTTACCAATAATTTTTCCGATATCTGATTTTGCTACAGCTATCTCTATAATCAAGGAGCTTTGGCCCATAATTTCATTAATTTGAACTTCTTGGGGGAGATCAACAAGGTTCTTCACGATGTATTCAACAAACTCTTTCATAGTTCGATCCTCATATGAAACGCAGAAAATAAGTAAGAGAAGAAAAAAGGAAACTTACTTTACACTTTATGATAACGAAAAGAGAGAATTCTAAGCTAGATAGATTTTTTTTCTCTTTGAGGATCAACTAGTTCAATAGCTTCTTTTACATCTTCTGGAATAGGAGCTGTTAACGAGAGAATTTGCTGAGTAATGGGGTGAAAAAATTTGATAAAATAGGCATGTAAAAGTTGTCTTTTCGTAGAAAATTTTTTATTCATAGCAGAATTCCCATAAGTTTCATCGCCTAAAATAGGGGCCCCTACGTGTTTTAAATGTACTCTTAATTGATGCGTGCGGCCGGTCAGGAGCTCTAATTTAACCAAAGAAAGAGAGCCATTTTGCGCTAAAACATGGCAGATGGTTTTAGATGCTCTTCCTTGCATACACACAGCCATCTCTTTACGGCGAGAGGGATGACGTGCAATAGGCGCGTCGATGAGGCCATCTCTTGGCGTACCTGTACAAATGGCAAGGTAGGTCTTTTCTATTTTTCTTTTTGCAAATAGATCTAGTAAACCTGTATGTGCTGCATGTGTTTTTGCAGCAACTAGGATCCCAGAGGTATCTTTATCTAATCGATGAACAATACCAGGCCTTAAGGGATCGTCAGAGTCTACCTGCTTGCAATGAAACAAAAGAGCATGGACAAAAGTTCCTCTATGATGACCAGGAGCTGGATGAACAACCATTCCAACAGGTTTATTGATGACAATCAAATGTTCATCTTCATAAAGAATCTCTAAATCAATGGGTTCGGGGGTTAAATCGATTTCAGGGGTGATTTGAAAATAAATCTCAATTTCATCTCCAGGCTTTGTTCTCTCCCTTTTTTTTATCGTCTTTCCATTCACAAGAACGTGGCCTTGCTTGATCAAAAACTGAAAATAACTACGCGATTTGCTTGGAAACCTTAGGGATAATAAGGCATCAAGTCTTAGATGAGACTCCTCTAAAGAGGACGTAAAACAATTTTTATAGGTAAACATGGCTTGCAGTATAGCAAAAAAGAGATTTTATTCCTTTCCTTCTATGACATCTCTTAAATGTTTGTTTGCTTCAGACAATTTTTTTCTTTCTTGAGCAACCAAAGTAGTAAAAAACTTTAAGATGCCATTGATAAATAACTGGGTTTGCTCTTTGGTAGCAGGGGTCCCTCCTTGCGAAAGAAATGTTTGCCATACCCCTAAAGCTTCTTGCTCATTAGAAGAAGAGGGCTTTTGAGGTTGAATAGGCTGAGGACCAGGAGGAGGAATAGGCTCTGTCATAAGTACTCGCTTTTTCTTTTAAAATAAGAAAAAAGCGATATTTATTCAAACTAAAATATTTATATATTTTTTTAGTTTATTTGTTGAAATTAAATGATTTTTAGTGTAAAATTATTTTAATTTATTTTTTAAAAGGTTTTTATGTCAACTACAGTGAATACTATAGATGTTTTAAGTAAGCTCTCTATTTCTGAAAATTCTTGTTCATCGTTAAGTCAAAAAGAAGAGGCGCTTAAAGAACTAGGGTTAAGCATTATTCCTCTCTCAGCAAAAGCAACACCAAAAAGAACGCTTCGAGAATTTGAAGAAGATATAAGGCAATATGATCCCAAAGCGACTTTTAAATCCTCGGGAATTTGTCAGGAAGAAGTCACTGCTTTAATAGAAGAATTACACGATAAACTTTTGTATATTCCTTATGAGCGTTTTAAAAGTGATCTTAAACCTCTTACATTAGAGCTTATCAAACATATCAAGAATGAAAAGTATGCGGTTGGCACTGCGTTAAGGAAGAGCAATACGTGGGTAGCTGAACATTCATTTCAAAATATGAGCGCAGATGAGTTGCCGGCTGCAACATTTGAGCTATCACGATATGAATCTACGGAAGAACCTACGGAATCTTTCAAACAGGCAATTAGGGACGGCATAAAAAAATTTGTTATTTTTGATGATGTCATCTACACGGGCTTGCAAATGACAAGTCATATTAGCCGCTGTCTGCGAGGTTTTAATAGGTCTGAGGAAAAGGATCTACAACTTATTATAGTAGTTCCTTATGTCGCAGAAGCCTATAAAAGAAGAATACTTGTATTAGAAAACAGAGTAAAATTAATCACAACAGATACCGTTATTCCTTCTATATCTGAAGTAATAGATGAATCAAGCATTGAATTATTAAATAAGATATATCAGAAAAATACGTATGGATATCAATTTCTTGTCTATACAGATTGGAAAGTTGCAGACGTAAAATCTGTCCCTCAATTTCTCCATAGTGGTTTCAAGCTAAAAGAAGGAGTTTTTCGGTTTATGAGGTCCTCCGAGCCACTTTTCCCACCTTATAAAAATCGTGAAACACAAGAACTGAGTTTTGAATTTGGAAGTCCCTTTGAAAATCAATCGAAAATAGAATTTGATACTAAAAAGTATTTACATAAAGACCAGTTCTAAAAGAGAGACTGGTTTTGCCATAAGTGCTCGCTTTAGCAGCCCTAAACGGGTAGTAATACCATTGATCCAAATGCACCTGTGATTAAAGACCATGCTCTAGAGCATAATTTTTTTATAGCGTCTAGCTTACTTGTAAATATATTCCACGCCTGACAACAACATTCTACAATGTGCTCATAACTACAAAATGAGCGA
>PSRO01000069.1 GCA_003176115.1 Chlamydiota bacterium
TGACAAATATGTTCTTGAATCGTTGGGAAGCTGTTCTCCTTATGAATATGTAGATGCTTCTACAGGAAAAACAAACGGCTTGTTCAAAATATATACAGCAAAAAAAGTTAACTTGACCTCCGAAGGTTAAAGAGAGAGTGTACTTTCTTTCTGCTTTAAGGAGGAAAACATTTCTGAAAGTAGCTCTTCGATTTGTCTATGATCCAAAAGATTTTTTTCTCGATTAGTCATGAGCTCTATAATGCAAGAATGAGGGTCTTGTTGCAAAAGATTTTTTAAGGAGGCAAGATCTTGAGGTGCATAATAGGGTAGAGAAAAAAGTTTTGCTGCTGAAGAAAAAGAGACTTCATGTGTTGTTGCAAAAAAGATTTCTTTGATGGTTTTTGGTTGATCGAGAGGAAGAAAAGAAAAAATACCCCCACCTTGATTGTTAATCACAATCAAGGTGCATGGATAAGGACACTTGGCAACTAAAGCTAACGAATTTACATCATGTAAAAAACTCAAATCGCCAAGAAGCGCAAGGGTGTGTTTTTGCGTACCTATTGCTATACCGCAGGCGGTTGCGATATTGCCGTCGATACCAGAGAGTCCGCGGTTAGCAAAAACAGGTCCTGAAACTACGGAAGGATAGCAGTTAGCATCTCGGATGGGCATGCTATTTCCTAGAAAAAGAGCGGAGTTTTTTTGTCCAAGAAGATGAGCCATTGCAGGTTCTGAGAGCGTTGTTTGCTTCATAAAATAGTCAGATAGTTTTTTTGCAGTTTGTAATTGTCTTGTTTGCCAAAGTGGAAGATGAGAGGAAATTTGAGAAGTAGCAAGCTTAAGGCATAGCATTTGGCAAAAAGAAGGGATATCTGATTGCATGCGATGATTGATGATATGAGTTGGGTCAAAACGGTGAGGGCCTTCTAACACTTGTAGATAGAGTTTAGGAGGGGATTTTTCCAATGTTTGTAAAAGGACCTTAGAAACAAAGCGCTCACCAATTTGAACAACTGCCTCAAAAGAACAGGGATGTGTTTTTAAGATCAGATCAAAATGAGAAATGATCAAAGGATGGTTGAGAGCTCTTAAAGGGGAGAGAATATCGGGAAAAATAGGCCAGTGTAATTTCTCTGCTAGAGCAACTACAGGATCTACAGGACTTGTTGCAGTTGCGATTATTATTCCATTTGTATGCTCTTTTAAGAGAGATGCATATTGTTCAATGATGAAAGAACTAGGGATTAGACAAGCGCGTGTATAGTGTATAGAAGAGAGGGGTTCTGGGGATTTATGAGCAGAAGAAAGAGGTTCTCGAAACATGCAATTAAGGTGCACTGGTCCTTGAGCGTAATACACCGCTTGAGCAATGGTTGTAGAAAGAGACTTTATAGAAGAGAGCTCATCAGCACAGGGAAGATCTATTTGCCAATTTACATAAGATCCAAAAATGTTAACCTGATTACAACTCTGGTTAGCGCCGCAGTCACGTAGTTCAGGAGGGCGGTCCGCTGTTAACAAAATAAGGGGAACAAAATCATGCTTTGCTTCCATTACTGCAGGCAGAAGATTACCCACTGCTGTACCAGAAGTAACAATGAGTGCAACAGGCTTTTTGCTGGCTTTAGCACACCCTAATGCATAAAAGGCTAATCCTCTCTCATCGAAATGTATATGGCTGCGTGCTTCGAAGTGATTGGCAACAGCTAAAACAAGTGGAGTCGATCTAGAGCCTGGAGCCAAAAAAAAATCTTGTACCCCTTGTTTAATGAGCTGGTCGATGAGCTGATAACTAAAATAATAGTTATTTTCAGCGGTTGATTTCATGAAAGTATCCTGCAAAAAGCGGTTATTTTGGCTTCTAACTCTTCCCATTCTTTTAAAGAATTGCTCCCTTGAACAATTCCAGCACCAGCAAATACTTTTACACAAGAATTAGTTACAAGTGCTGAGCGTATTCCAACAGCTATATCAGCTCCTTGAGTTCCTAGCCATCCGACGGCTCCACTATACCAACCACGCTGAAAGGGTTCTAACGATTTTAAGAGTTTAAGGGCTTCTTGGGTAGGTGTTCCACATACAGCTGGTGTAGGATGCAGAGCTGCTAATAGCTTTTGATCTGTACAATCAGAAGCTAGAGTAGCCATCGCTTTGCTAGTTAAATGTTGTACAGAAGTTGTGCGCAAGATTTGATCCTCTTGCCAGTGTAACTGACTAGAGAGAGGTAAAAGAGCGTGATCGACAAATTTTTTCACAAAGTTAAATTCTCGGTTGTCTTTGGTAGAAGATTTAAGCTCGTAAGCTAGCTCATCTTCGTTGATTCCACGCGGTCTTGTTCCTGCAATAGCTTCACTAAAAACCACATTTTTTTTTCTATGGAATAAGGTTTCTGGAGTAGTCCCTAAAAAGGTAGAGTCTTCTGAAAACTGAAAGGCAAAACAAGTGGCTGTTTCTGCTTTTTTTTCAAGGGCTTGTAATAAAGGCCAAGCAGGAGTAGTAGTAAATTGGGTTTGACGTGCAAGTACAATTTTTTCAAGGCCTTTGATAGAAAGCACATGTTTGACATTTTTTTCCCATTCAGCCCAACTAGGTGAATGAGAAATTTTAACACAGGGAATAACCTGCTCCATAGAGTTTTCTGGTTTCAGCTCTCTAAAAACCAGGGGTTCGGGATCTTGATTGATAAAGTGTGCAATCAGTGTAGTTTTATCATCGGTTTGGATAATTTCAAAGCGAGGCAACCAGAACTGAGTACTGGGAAGTTTTCCTCCCCAAGCAGATCCAGGAAAATGGATGCCTCCAAAAAAATGAAGATCTACATCTTCTATTTGTTCAATATGAGGGATATTAGAATAACACAGAAGAGAGCCTAGTGCCATATGAGTGGTCTTAGTGTGTTTATCCTTCCAATAGACTTTAGGGTAGATGTCCTGAGAAGCTAACCAGGAAATGTTGGAAAGATAGGAGAAATCAAGTGAGTAAGAGTCGTAGGCAAAAGATGTGTTATTTACAAAAAAAGTTCTCATGTAATTCGGTCTCCTTGGTAAATAAAAACAGCACCACCTGTAAAAGAAGTAGCTTTTACCGCTGCAAATCCCACATCTCTTAAATAGGCACAAAATTTTTCCCCACAAGGAAAACTAGAAATCGTATCATTTAGATACTGGTAGGCTTGAGGTTGCCCTGAAATCAGCCCTCCTAAAAAAGGTAAAAGATAGCGTAGATAAACACGATGCCCTGCTTTCAATAATCGATTATGGGGAACTGTTCCTTCTAGAATGAGAAGTCTGCCTTGTGGCTTCAATACACGAAAACACTCTTGAAGCGCTTTGTTGACATCCATGACATTGCGAATGCCAAAAGATATGGAGATACAGTCAAAAGAACTATTTGCAAAGGGAAGATTTAACAAGCTAGCCTCTTGCAGAGAAATACAGGAATCAAACCCCCTTTTTTTGATTTTTTTATTTGCTATTTGCAACATTTCTTGGGACAGATCGATACCTGTAGCAGAGGTGATTTTTTTAGAGTAGCGCATAAAAGCTAATAACTGATCTGCAGTTCCCGTTGCGCAATCCAATAGAGTTAATGATTTTTTTTCTGGTAAAAAGGCAGCCATTTTTTTTCGCCATAAGCCATCTAACCCAAAAGTCATAACCCGATTTACTAAGTCATATGTAGGAGAGATTGTATCAAACATCTTCCAGATTTCAAATCTTGAAGGAGGGTTTTTTTCTCTTAACATAATAAAACTCAATGTAAATCTTGTTTCAAAGCATATAAACATTTTAGAGAAAAAAAGGAAAGCGCCTTAATTTTTTAAGGCGCTAAAAGGATTTTTAAGCGCGCTTGCGCTCGTTTTCTGAGAGGTGTTTTTTGCGTAATCTAATAAAATGAGGAGTGGTTTCGATCAGCTCGTCATCTTCAATAAAATCAATGGCTTGTTCTAAGGTAAATTTACGTGGAGGAGCGAGAATAATATTTTCATCGGTTCCTGAAGCTCTCACATTTGTCAGTTGTTTTCCGCGCACAATATTTACTACAAGGTCATTATCTCTATTGTTCTCTCCTACAATCATCCCTTCATAGACATCATCGCCAGGAGCTACAAACAAAGTCCCTCTATTTTGTATGCTAAAGCAAGCATATCCTGTAACTTTGCCTGGTCCATTTGAAATAAGAACTCCTTTTGGTCTGCCTTCAATAGGTCCTTTCCATGGAGCGTAGCTATCAAAGACCGATGTTAAAATACCTAAGCCTTTGGTCATGGTTAGAAAATCATTACGGTATCCCATCAAACCGCGAGTGGGAACAAGAAACTCCAAGCTGGTAATATCATGTTCATTTGTACTTAAGGAGCGCATTTCTGCTTTGCGGCGAGAAAGTTCTTCAATTACACTGCCTGAAAATTCTTGAGGCACTTCAACATGAACGCTTTCAAATGGTTCATGCTGAATGCCCTCTACTTCTTTCAAAATAACTTGAGGCTTGCAAATAGTGAATTCATAACCTTCCCTACGCATAGCTTCGATTAAAACCGCTAAATGTAACTCACCTCTACCACAAACCCGAACTGCGTCATCTCGAAAATGATCCTCAATCTTCAAAGAGATGTTAGCTAGCTTTTCTTGGGCTAGTCGCTCTCGTATTTTGTTCATCGTTACATGCTTGCCGTCTTTACCTACAAAAGGGGAATTATTAACCATTAATTCCACAGATAGCGTAGGTTCTGCGAGTATAATAGGAGGCAATTGCACCATGTGAGAAGGGTCGCATAGAGTATCGCCAATAGTAATTTCAGCAATTCCTGAAATGCAAACGATATCTCCTACACCAGCTTCGTCAACTTCTACTTTTTTTAACCCGTGATACCCTTCAATACGAGTTACTTTATGTAAAGAGGTGTGTCCATTCATATCTACTTTACTAATGGCTTGTCCTTTAGTGATTTTTCCTTCGAGAATACGACCGCAAGCCTGACGACCTACAAAATCATCATAGCTCAATGTACTAGCCTGCATGAGGAAAGGCAGTTCTAGGCTACCTGGAGGAGGAGAGACATTCTCGATAATCATTTCAAATAAAGGTCTCATATTTACACGTGGGTCATTTGGTTCACGTGAAGCAAAGCCAGATAATCCAGATGCATAACAGATAGGAAATTCAAGCTGCTGATCGTTGGCGCCTAATTCGACAAATAAATCAAAGGTAAGGTCTAAAGCTCGATCGGGATTTGCGTGAGGGCGATCAATTTTGTTAAGCACAACAATGGGCTTTAAGCCAATTTTTAACGCTTGAGCAAGCACAAAACGAGTTTGAGGCATGGGACCTTCTTGAGCATCTATCAGAAGAAGAACGGAATTAACCATGCCTAAAACGCGCTCTACTTCACCTGAAAAATCAGCATGACCAGGAGTGTCTATAATATTAATTTTAAATTCATCAAATTCGATACTGGTATGTTTGGCAAAGATGGTAATCCCTCTTTCTTTTTCCTGATCGTAATTATCCATCATTCTCTCAGCAGTAGCTTCGTTTTCGCGAAAAATATTGGATTGTTTAAGTAGGCTATCTAACAGAGTTGTTTTACCATGATCGATGTGAGCGATAATCGCAATATTACGAATTTTTTTGGGATCGCGGACTTTTTTGGAGTAAGACATAAAAAGGAATCTCTTAGGGTTATCAGTTGATTGATGATTTTAAAACAATCTTCATTAAAATGCTAGTTTAAGAACCTTTAAGAAAATCCTTAATTTATTATTAAATTTTTTATTACAAAAAAAACTTATCTGTAAGGGAGGATTTAAGTATTTGAGATTTTAGCGGAAGCTGGATCTGGGATAAAAGAACTAATTCGAATGAAGTCTTTAACAAGGTGACCCTGGATGGTTTCTCTATGCAACGAATCTTTTTGTACGAGATTGCATGTTCGCAAATGGTTTAGTAGCCCATCACGGGTTTCCTCATCATTGACTAAAAAACCTTCAAAATAAGAGGGAGCGATTCGCTCCTTTAGCATGATTTCGTGGCTATTCCAGTCTTTATCGCTATTCCATTTAGTCCATGGATCTTCATCGGAGCGTTTTTGTTGGATCATTGTTGTAAACTCTGAAATGCTAGAACGATTAGAATAAGTTCCGTTGAATATAAGCGACATGATGGATTGATTCTCATCAGTTAATCTAACACCCAGATCGTCGTCAAAGTGTTGATATGTTCCGGTTTCTAAAGCATCAAGGGAGATTAAGACACGCACCCTACTCTGATAGGCTAAATTGCTTGTGTCAAATCCTCCTGGGATCTCATCTTTTTTCGTAAGCATTTGCGTAAAAACGCTATCAGCGGCACCCGCATCGTATGACCCTCCTAATCCCCCTTCACCCACTTTATACTTATCTCGTATCTCTTGGGATAGCATGCCCATTGAAAGCATGGAAGCGGCTCTTTGATACATGTCTTGCATGCTGTAGGATCCTGTAAGAGCAGCGGTAAGATAGCGCCCTCCTAATTTTTGGATCTCATTAGTAAGGCCTTTTATTTTGTAGCGAACTCTTCCCGGTAGAATTTCGGCTTCTTCTATTTGATCAAAATACCGATTGTAGATTTCTTTCATTTGAGGAGCCTTCTCAATCATTTGATCAAGCAGCTCTTGCGTTGAAAGACTAAAGAAATCTTCACTTCGTTCAAAAGAAGTAGCCTCTCTTGGAAAAAAGATCCGGAATAAATGGCCCATTTTCAACCGATCTAAATCGTCTTTTGAAGAAGAAATGAGCGCGGTATCGAGATTCATTAAAGATAAAAGTTCATGTAGATCAAATAGAGTTTTTTCTGCGTCTAGTAAAATCACAACCCGATCAAATATATTAGGAGAATGATCTCTTGATGCGCCTATAGTAATTTGACCCAGACCTGAAACTGCAATCCGATAGATCTCTTTAAAAGAATCTTTGCCTTCAAAGTCTTCTTTATATTTTTCAATAGAAAGGGATTTTGCATGAGAACCGGATAATTGTAAAATATCGCAAATCTCTGAAGCTTTAAGCTTTTGAAACTGATTAATCGTTTCTTGCAGTTTTTCTCGAAAAACATGATTCACTTTGAATTCACATTCAGTGAACTCTTTGCTATCGATCGTCACCGTTCGAAAGGCAAGATTTGCTCCTTTAACTAAACCTTTTCCGTATCCATGAAAATGACTTCCAAAGTCGTACTCTTTTTCTTGGTTATATAGACTCACCTTATTTTCATCAATTTTTCCATTTAGATCGCTCAAGTTATGCTGAAGCAGATGTCTAGCAGATCTGCCCTTCAGTGCTTGGCTGACAAGGCTTTGATACTTTTGCAATGCAAACAACGCATTTCTTTTTTGAATCAAACCTCTATAGGTATTAGCCTGATTCAGGCGTATGGCTGCCATTCCTAGTTTGGCAGCTGCTTCTATATAATGTTCTTTGGAAATTTCCTCTTTCATTTGATATAGCTGAAGAGCTGTTTGCAATAGTACCGATAAAAGAATGATTTCTAAAGAGCCGGTAAGGGTAAAAGCTACATAAAGTCCGCTTGCCAGTGTTTGCAAAGCTTCCTCAGTAGCTTTATCGTACTTTCCTTGTAGCGCATAATAGATAATGGAGCAGGTTCCTTGCGCAGTATCTATAGAGCTTGTAAGCAATTGACCCATTTTTATGCTCAGAATGCTTGAAGTTAAAGAGACAATCGCAAGAGTTGTTTGTGCAACTTCTTTACTTACATTTTTCCATTCTTTCTTTCCTTCATGGTCTAAAGCCAACTTTACATGGCTGATGACACGACAAGAACCCAGCCCCAAAGAAAGAGCAGTGCCAACAGGGCTATATAGAGCAACAAAAGGGATTATTGCCAGTGCAATACGTCTGGGCTTGGATTCTTTTCCTAGAGCTTCTGGCAAATCGAGGTCATAGAGACGATGATCTGTTTCAGAAGAAAAAATAGAATGTTCAATACAATTAATATAATTCATGGTAAGAATTATAAACTAGTAGTTTGTTTTAAGTAAATTTGTTTTTTTTAGTTATAAACACGGTGTTTATCATTATGGTTTTTTTATTTTTATTATTAAGTAAGTTAAGTTTAGAGCTATCGGGATTCCAACCAGGAGAAGAACGGTGGATCTCTTTGCCTTTGAAAGATTCTTGTGAATATAAAGTCCTTCAAGGAAAAGGGGCTTTAAGCATCTCTGAATACCGTCAAGTGTTTCAGGAAAAAGGCTTTTTTATTGAGCATATGGAGATCAATCACAAGATTCTCGATTTTAAAAATGAGACAGCTTTAAAGAGCTGGATTCTTACTGAAATGGCTCCTCAAGTAGGAAGGGAAGGCGACACATCCTTTGTAGAAGAGTATTTTTTACAAATGCAGTCTTTAGGATGGATTAGCTCAAAAGATCCTCATATACGCCTTCCTTGCAAACATCTATGTGTTCTGCTTTCAAAAAAAACCTAGTATAAACCAAGGGTTTTTTGCATTTGACCTAAATATGCAAAAAACTCTTGCAATTCTATTTTAAATTTAAAACTTATCAAAAATCTAGCTGACTATTTTCGTCTTTAAAAGAGTAAGAAAAGGTCAAATCTAACAAGCTCATAATTGTGAATTATTTATTTTAAATTAAAAATAATAAATTATATTTTAATTAACAAAATAAATAAACGCTATAAAGTTAATATTAATTAATTATCTGTACTTGAATAAAAAAAGAATAAAATGCCAAAACGCATTCTAAAGTTACTTTTGTATGCATAAGGAGATTTTGTGAAAAAAATAAAAATAATACCTAATTCTATTATTAAATTATTGGGAATTTCATGTTGTTCTTGGATGGCATGGACATCTATAAATGCTCATTCTGAGCAAGTAGAAATAGATGCTAATATAGTGCAGGCATTTGAGTCCATTAATCATCGCCGTATTAAACCTCCTTTAGAGATCATGTTCAACAAGAGATTTGCAGATTCTGAGGAAAATACTGCAGCGGCTGAATCTACAATTGTTATTCAAAAACCGCTGGTATTTGATGCAAGCAATAAAATAATGAAGTTAGCAAATACTGATCATCAAGAGTTATTAAAAATAGAAATGTTGGAGAGAACCGATGCCTGTATTTTTAAAAATATAGGTTCCATTGAAGGAGATGTTCATCTGGTAAAGGGAATTTTTTCTGTGCCGGTTGGGGTTGTTAAAGGAGTAATTAAAAATAGTGATAGTGCAGAGCTTGTTTTAGTAGCAAACGATGGTCAAATAATAGATCAAAGGATTACAGGTTCTGGTATTCTTAAAATCCAAGCGGCAGGGACAGTTAAGTTACAAGTGCCCTATCCCATTGAAAGAGGGATCATATTTAGTGGAGAGGGAGGAAATAAAATATCCTCTTTGGTCGTTGATACTAAAACCGCTCCTAAAGAGTACTTAGTGGCTCTTGAAGAAGGAGATTGGATTGCTTTTGACCAGGATTTTAATGGTACTTATGAAGGAGCGCTCTATGGAGCAGGCGGTTTGGCAAAATTAGGTAAAGGAGTACTTACCTTAGCGGGAACTAATAAAGGTCGTAATTCTATTACTCGGATCTTTTCTGGAGAAGTCTCTATTAATAGCCCTGAAAACTTGGGAGCTCATGGCTTTATTTCTTTTAAAGGAGGAGCTTTACATGTTACAGATTCCTTAGAAATAGAGAACTCCCTGATTGGAGATGTGCGTCTTATTGTAGATGAAGGAAAAATAGTAGGGGTTTCAGGATCAGTTGGCAACGAGAAAATACCAAAAAGTTCTCTTTCTATTGAAGGCGGAGGAACCGTTTGTCTAAAAGGACCTAACTCTTATCAAGGAGATACTAGCGTATCGAAAGCTATACTTCAACTTGCATCCGAGGCTAATTTAGGAGAAGGAAGACTGATCTTAAAACAGGCGACCTTAAAAGGTGAACCAGATATTGCGCATTTAGATTTAAAACGCGATCTAGTTTTAGATGGATCGGGCACAATACATAGTGATAGAACGATAAATATTTTAGGAAGTATTTCTAGCAAGTTAGGACAGGCTCATCTAATTAAAGAGGGCTTGGGGAAATTAGCTATTCACGGAAATTTGTATAACGCGAACTTATCTATTCAAGAAGGGATTGTGCATGTAAGCCCACCTTTGGGAATAGAAGAAGAAAGTGTTTTCCGAAGTATGGAAAGCCCTCAGGAGATCTTTAGTAAGATAGATGAATATAAAGCAAGAGCTTTATCTTCAAGAGAATCTCCGATGAAGATTTTAAATAATGTTTCTATTAGCAATGCCGATTTAACGGTTGATAGAAACTTGATATACATAAATGATCTTTCTGGCGATGGTCGTATTATGTTACGTGCTAAGTCAGGTTATACAATGATTGAATCAGGAGATTTTGCTGGTTCTCTATCTTCTTCTGATCTCAAAGAAGACCACCCAACAATTATTAAGACAGGTAAGGGAGAATTAAAATTAAGAGGTGATAACTCTAAATTATTTGCCAATCTAATGATTAGAGAAGGGAAAGTGCAAGCAAATGGTCCAATGGGAACGGTGGTACTTGTAACAGAAGCAGGTGTTTTTAGCGCTAACAGTTCTATTATTAATCTAGCAAGCCAAGGTAGAGTAGCTCTTGGTAACTCCATAGGAACACTTCGTATCGAGGAAGATTTTAGACAAGGTCCATTGGGATGTTTAGATATTGAAGTAAATGCACAAGGGAAATCCGATGTTGTTAAAGTAGGTGATAAAGCTTTTTTGGCAGGACGCTTACGTATTCTACCTGAGCCTGGAATTTATCAGAAAGGAACAGAGTATACGATTTTAGAAGCAAAAGCAATAGAAGGAGCTTTTGATAACGTAGAAAACACAGCTTTGGACATCACTTTATTTGATGTGGGGTATAAGCCAGATGAGGTTGTGTTGTCTATTACAAAAACCATGTATCAATTGCCTGTGGATAATAGCATGTCAGATATTTCTAAAGGTTTGGCCACTCTTATGCAAGATGCGCAATTTAAAAAAGGAACAGATGCTTTTAAGATTATTGAAAGCATTTTTACCATCGGGAGTTTAAAGGATTTAGAGAAAGTCTATTCTCAGATAATCCCTACTCAGTTAAGTGGCATGACTTACGAGAGTTATATCAATGCTTCTAGTGTAGCAAATAGTTTTACCAATGCTTTGCGTCGTAATGATAGATGTGTTGATTCTATTTCTACCATTTGGATGGAACCTGTTGGACATTATGCCCATCAAAAGCATGGGTGTGGACTAGAAAATTATAAGTCTTACATGGGAGGAATTGTTTTAGGCGGTAATCATTTTGCTAGCGAAAATATAGTCATTGGTGGGGGAATTGGTTATACCGATTCTTGCCTGAATTGGGGTAAGAATACAGCCTCGTCACATATTGCTAGTTTTTATGCAGGATTAAATGGTGGTTGGGTAGGAGACTGCTTTTATGCAAATGCTTCTCTTATTGCGTCTGCAAATACTTTTAAAAATAAACGCCATGTAAAATTTGCAAAAGTGGATCATGCAATAAAAAGCAAGCATCATGGGATTGGTTTAACATCTCGTGTGGAAGCTGGCTACAATCTTGCTGTAACACAAAACATTTGTTTAAGACCTTTTGTAGATTTAGATGTCTATCATATTTTTGAAAGACCGGTTGATGAGAAAAAATCTGCTCCCATCCATTTCCATAGAGCTGCTTTGACATCCCATGAATTTCAAGGCAAAATTGCAATGGAAGCAACAGGGAATTTCACTTGTAATTCCTTATGTTTTTCTCCTGGAGTGCTTTTAGGCTGGGTTGCGCAAGCCCCGATTGGCAAAGCTGATTATAAAGTATCTTTAAATGATACCGGTAAGCATTTAGATGTTAAAGGATTTCAAAAACAGAAAATCAATCAACAAATAGCATTAGGCGCAAATGTTGTAGCTAGTTATAAAACAACTGCTATTTCTTTGTATTATGAGCTTGATTTGGGAAAAAATCACTCTCTTATTCACCAAGCAGCTGCTAGCATAGATTTGAAATTCTAAAAAAAAGCAGGTCCTGGTTTTAACCAGGGCCTGCTTTCTGATTTTTACCCAATAAAAAAGAACGATGCAGTTATCCAATAGAATAGTTAGCCGACTCTATTTGGGAGCAGTAATCTGACATTACTGAAAACACAGCAAGAGCGATTCTGACTAAAAAAAATCAGAGCTCTAGTAGTATATAAAATCTTAATTTTAAGGACATTTTTTGTTAATTAAAATTTGATAAACTTTAACGTCATCTTTTAGACAATAAAAGAAGGAGGTACCTTGCTATTATATCGATCTTAAGTAAATTGGATATTTATTGATCGATGTAATTTTTTTTGAAAAAGAATGCTTTTTCATTGAGAAAATATTAGTTTGTAAGTATACTTTGTGTGAATTTATTATATTTTTGTTCAAAACAAATTTTTCTTTGCGTGCTTTATAAATAAAGCCTCTATTTACTCTTTAAATTAAAAGGGAGGTGACCTTGTGCCAATTACCTCTGAAAAAGATGAGATGATTTTGCTAACCGAAGAGCAAAAAGACTCTAATGGCTTAATAGAATCTAAAACCTTTCATTTACATGATGTCCTGCGAAAAAAACTGGAACTTGCTTTTCACAAACAAACCTCTACAGTTGTTGTTCATGATATTATAAAAATAGTGGCGGAACATTCTGCAATTGACCTGGCTTATGCCGCTTCAGAACTTCCTCCACGTGCCAGGCCAGTGATTTACGAGAATTTATCCCATAGCAACGACAAAATTGCTTTTTTGATTAATACAGATAGCAGCACAAGATCTGCTGTATTACATTATATCAGCGATGAAGAGATAAAAAATATTTTAGAAGAAATGGCTCCTGACGAAGGGGTAGAAATCTTAGAAGATATCCCTGAAAGGCGTTTTAGACGAGTGATGGAGATTTTAGAACCTATAAAAGCTACAAAGATTCGAGAGATTAAAAAACACCAGCGCAATACGGCTGGGCGACTAATGACAAATGAATTTTTTTCTTTTACAATGGATGTAAAAGTGGAAGAAGCTGCATCTTATATTAGAGATAATCCGGGGATTGATTTAACAAGGCAAATTTTTATTGTTAATCAAGAAGGAATATTGCAGGGATATGTCCCTGCAAGAAATTTGATTGTTAATTCGGCACATCTACCGCTTAAGCAAGTTATGCGTCCTGTTTTACACAAAGTAACAGCTGATGCTTCTCGTGAAGAGGTAGTGGAGATTGTTGAAAGATATAAAAGCACTGCCTTAACAGTTGTAGATGGTAACAATCGATTAGTCGGTGTGATTACCAATGAGGATGTCCTTGATGCTATAGCAGATATTGCTGATGAAACAATTGCAAATATGGCAGGTACCGCAGAAAAATTTAGTGAACACGAGCCTTTTGTAAAAAGATTTATCTCTCGAGCTCCTTGGTTAATTGTAACGCTTTGTGCTGGTTTAATCAATGTGGGGGTAATGTCTTCTTTTCAGAGATATGATGGAGGGATGTTAACTTTTGTGATGTTTTTTGTGCCTTTGATTACAGGTATGTCTGGTAACATAGGTATTCAATGTAGTACAATTCTTGTAAGAAGTATGGCAATTGGATTAATTTCAGTGACTAATCGCACGGAAGCTATTTTAAAAGAATTGCTTATCGGAGTAACTGCTGGTACAACTTTTGGGTTGCTATGTGGGTTTACTGTATATGCGCTTGATTTTGTAGGGGTTTCTGGATCTGGGTTTACCCCTGTGGCTGTTGGAATTATGGTTGGTATAGGATTAATGGGGGCTTGTGTTGGAAGTACTGCTTTAGGTGTGTTTTCTCCTTTATTTTTTGCGCGGATCGGAATAGATCCTGCTGTAGCATCAGGGCCTATTGTTACAGCTCTAAATGATTTTTTATCTATGTCTATTTATTTTTTAATAGCCATTGGTTTAAGTTCATTGTTTTTTTGATATTGCCATTTTGCCATGACTCTAATATAGTCTGCTACTATAGGATTATATGAATGTCCAAGCGTTATAAGATTAGATGAGAAAAGATAGTCGTTTAACAAATAAGTTACTTGTAAACCTTTTGCCTAAAATGCTTGGACGTATTGCAGCCATGCAGAAAGATCGGCCAGATCTAATTGTGTCGGCATGGCAAGAAATTATCGGAAAGGATCTTGCCATTATGGCTAAAGCCGTAGGTTTTGAAAAGGGGATTTTAATGGTAAAGGTTAGTAACTCTACTTTATATAGCTTACTTGCTCAACATGAAAAAAAGCGTTTGTTGCAAATGTTGCGTAAAAAATTTCCCTCTATTGATATAAAAACAATTCATTTTCGTATCGGTTAACTATAATTGAGATAAGGTATGACCACAATGACCAAAGAAGAACAATATGATGCTAGTTCCATTACCGTCCTAGAAGGATTGCAAGCGGTAAGAGAGCGTCCCAGCATGTATATCGGTGATACACAAACCAATGGGTTACATCAGCTTGTTTACGAAGTAGTGGATAATAGCGTTGATGAGGCTTTAGCTGGTCATTGCAGTGAAATTTCTATCTTCATTCATGAAGATAACTCCGTAACAGTTCAAGATAATGGAAGAGGAATTCCTGTTGGGCGTCATGCTCAAGAATCGAAAAAACAGGGTCGGGACGTTTCTGCCATTGAAGTAGTGATGACGATTTTACATGCAGGTGGTAAATTTGATAAAAGCACCTATAAGGTTTCTGGTGGACTGCATGGAGTAGGGGTTTCTTGTGTCAATGCTTTATCTGAAAAGTGTGATGTTGAGGTACGTCAAAATGGCAAGGTGTATTCCATTCAATTTTCCAAAGGGAAAGTAACCCACCCTCTTAAACAGATAGGTGATAGTAAAGAACACGGTACTAAAGTCACCTTTAAACCTGATCCAACCATTTTTACCGTATTGGTCTTTGATCACGATTTACTCTTGAAGCGTTTTCGTGAGCTAGCTTTTTTAAATAAAGGGTTAACCATTCGTTTTCGCGATGAAAGACAAGCAGATTCCCAAGAGCTGGTTTTTTGTTATGAAGGAGGAGTTAAGTCCTTTGTGGAATACTTGAACGAAAATAAAACACCTATTTTTCCCAAACCGATTTACATTTATGGGTCAAAAGAAGGTGTAGATGGAGTGGTTGACTTTGAAGTTGCTATGCAATGGAATACCACTTATTCAGAGAATGTGTATTCCTATGTAAATAATATATCAACTCGTATGGGAGGAACCCATGTTAGTGGATTTTCTACAGCTTTAACACGTGTTTTAAACCAATATATTAAGACTCATAATCTATTGAAAAGCGATAAGATGACAGTACAGGGTGATGATATGAGAGAGGGACTCACCGCTGTTTTATCTGTAAAGGTACCTAATCCTCAGTTTGAAGGGCAAACCAAACAGAAGTTGGGCAATAATGAAGTAGGTTCGCTTGTGCAACAGATTACAGGGGAACACTTGGCGGTGTTTTTAGAAGAAAATCCAGTCATTGCTCGCATGATCGTAGAAAAAGCCATTCTTGCAGCTCAGGCCCGAGACGCTGCTCGAAGAGCAAGGGAATTAACCCTGCGCAAAACAGCTTTAGACACGGCAAGACTGCCCGGGAAATTAACGGATTGTCAAGAAAAAGACCCCGCGCTTTGTGAATTGTTTATTGTAGAAGGAGATTCAGCAGGAGGATCGGCGAAAACAGGCAGGGATCGCAGATTTCAAGCCATTCTTCCTATTCGTGGAAAAATTCTTAATGTGGAAAAAGCGCGTTTGGAAAAAGTTTTGCAGAATCAAGAAGTAGGTGCAATGATTGCAGCGTTTGGTTGTGGAATTGGGCAGGGTAATTTTAATCTGGAAAAATTGCGCTATCATAAGATTATTATTATGACAGATGCTGATGTTGATGGTTCTCACATTCGTACCCTATTGCTAACCTTTTTTTATCGTCATATGCCTGCTTTAATCGAAAATGGTTTTGTTTATATCGCACAGCCTCCTTTATTTAAAGTAACACGCAAAAAAGCAAGCCGCTATATTCACAGTGAAAAAGATATGGATGAATACCTATTAAAATTAGGTCTTAGCGATATTCAAATCCAGCTAGTGGGTCATAGTGATACACTCTCTAAAGAGTTACTTGAGGAATTAGTAAAGCTTATCCGTGATGTAGAAGTATTTATTCTATCCATTGAGAAGAAAAGCATCCCTTTTCGTGAGTTTTTACAAGCTAAAGACGACACAGGTAGGCTTCCCCGTTTTCAAGTGAAACTAGGAGAGGAAGAGAGATTGATTTACTCAGAAGAGGAGTTTGTAGAAATAAAGCTATCACATGAGACTCTACAAAGGTCTAAACATGCTGAAACTCTAGCCTCTATTCCCATTGAAGAGCAAACGGTAGAGATGCAAACGTTTCGTGTTAAAGGAATACCATTTGTAGAGCTATATGAAAAGAAGACTATTGATTCTTTAAAGACACGTCTTTCACAATTTAATTTTACACTTGATCAATATGTTATTGCAGACGGTAAGTTATTTGATCTTATCGATGAAGATGGTAAATACCATCCTGTATATACTTTGAAAGAAGGAATTGAATTCTTAAGACAGAATGGACGAAAGGGAATCGAAATTCAACGATATAAAGGATTAGGGGAGATGAATGCAGATCAGCTTTGTGATACAACAATGGATCCTCAAAAGCGAACCCTTCTTCATCTAACGCTTCCCGATGCTATTGCAGCTGATCATACATTTACTATGCTTATGGGAGAAGAGGTTCCTCCTAGACGAAAGTTTATTGAGCAACATGCCCTATCAGTTAAGAATTTGGATATATAAGGAGAGTTAACCATCCATGTCCTATACTAAAGATGAAATTGTTATTTCCCGCAATATTGAAGAAGAAGTAAAAGAGAGCTATATTCGCTATTCGATGTCGGTGATTATTTCTAGGGCACTTCCCGATGTGCGCGATGGATTAAAACCTTCTCAAAGACGTATTTTGTACGCAATGAGGCAGTTATCTTTAAGCTCTACTTCTAAACATCGTAAATGTGCTAAGATTGCAGGAGATACCTCTGGAGATTATCATCCTCATGGAGAAGGGGTTATCTATCCTACGCTTGTTCGCATGGCGCAGAGCTGGTCTATGCGCTATTGTTTAATCGATGGACAAGGAAACTTTGGTTCAATAGACGGTGATCCTCCAGCCGCTATGCGTTATACAGAAGCGCGTCTTACCCATGCTTCCACGGCTTTAATGGAGGATTTGGATAAAGATACGGTCGATTTCGTCCCTAACTATGATGAAACCAGAGTAGACCCGACTGTATTTCCTGCTAAATTTCCTAATTTATTAGCAAATGGATCTTGTGGAATCGCTGTGGGAATGGCAACTAATATTCCACCGCATAATTTAGCTGAATTAATCACTGCGACTCTATTAGTCATCGACGAGCCACAAACGACAATTGAAGAGATTATGACGGTAATGCCTGCACCGGATTTCCCAACGGGTGGAATCATTTGCGGATATCGGGGAATTAAAGAAGCTTATCATACAGGTCGTGGAAAAATTACTCTGCGAGGAGTCATTCACATTGAAGATGGTGAATCTGATAAGCAAAAGCTTGTTATCGATGAGATTCCTTATGGCATAAAAAAATCAGACCTGATTCTACAAATGGCCCATCTTGTCAACGTTAAAATCACTACTGGGGTTAGCGATTTACGCGATGAGTCGGATAAAGATGGAATGCGGATTGTTTTAGAACTCAAGCGTGGTGAGATTCCAGACGTTACGATCAATCAGTTGTATAAGTTTACCGATCTGCAGGTAACCTTTGGTTGTAACATGCTGGCTCTTGATAAGGGCTTGCCAAGAACGATGAATATCAAGCAATTTATTGCTGCTTGGATTGAGCATCGAATTGATGTTGTTCGCCGCCGCACCAGATTTGAACTTGCAAAAGCACAGACGCGTGCCCATGTTCTAGAAGGCTATTTAAAAGCTCTAGATAATTTGGATGCAATAGTTAAGCTCATTCGCTCTTCTGATAACAAAGAAGCTGCTAAGCGTCAACTGATGACTGATTATGAATTGAGCGAGAGACAAGCATCTGCTGTTTTAGAGTTGCGTTTATACCAATTAACCGGATTAGAAAGAGAGAAGATTGAATCCGAATATAACCAATTGCTGGATAAAATCTCTCATTTTCTTGCTGTATTAGCGAATGAAACACTGGTGCGAGGAATTATTAAAGAAGAGCTCTTAGAGCTTAAGAAGCATCATAACTCCGATCGAAAAACAAAAATCATTGCAGCGGAAGGGGAGTTTAATATTGAAGATCTCATTTCTGATTTACCAGTGATTATTACGATTTCAGAGGATGACTATATCAAACGCATGCCCATAGATACCTTCCGTGAGCAACGCCGTGGAGGTCAAGGTGTAATTGGCATGGAGATGAAAAAAGAAAATGATGTTTTAAAAGATGTCTATGTTGCCTCTACGCACGATTATCTATTGATTTTTACCAATTTTGGCAGATGCTATTGGCTAAAAGTATGGGAAATTCCAGAAGCAGGAAGACGATCTAAAGGAAAGCCTTTAGTCAATCTTTTAGAAGACATACGTCCTTCTGAAAAAATTGCTACTGTATTAAAAGTGAAAAAGTTTGAGGAAGATCATTATATCTTTTTAGCAACAAAACAAGGAGTTGTAAAGAAAACAGAGCTCTCAGCGTTTAGCTCTCCTCGCCGTAAAGGGGTTTATGCGATCAATATTGATGAAGGAGATGAAGTAATTGCAGCTCGCCTAACAAAAGAAGGAGAGCAGATCATGCTATTTACAAAAGATGGAATGGCTGTTCGTTTTGATCAAAAACAGGTACGTGCAATGGGTCGTGTAGCGCGAGGGGTTAAAGGTGCTCTTTTACGTAATAAAGACGATGCTGTTGTTTCTTGCGAGGCTGTTTCTGGTGATCAAAACCTACTTGTTGTTTGTTCTAAAGGTTTTGGAAAACGCTCAAAAGTCAATGATTTTAGACAAATCAAACGCGGGGGTGTGGGAGTACGCTCTATTATTACAAGTAAGCGTAATGGTCCTGTAATTGGAGCTGTATCTGTTACCGATCAAGATAGCGTGGTTATGATGTCGAACACCGGACAGACCTTGCGCATTAATATGCAAGATGTGCGAGTGATGGGACGCTTTACTCAAGGGGTTCGCCTGGTTAATTTACACGGAGAAGATCACTTAGTAGCTATCCAAAAAATTGAACATATTGAAGAGGCCAATGAGGTTTCAAAATAGATGCAACGTCAAGGGCATCTCATTACTTTTGAAGGAGGAGAGGGTGTAGGTAAAACAACGCTTATCGACACTCTCTACCAATACTTGAAAAATAGTAGACAAGACGTAATTAAGACCCGTGCTCCAGGTGGCACTGAAATTGGGCAGTTGATTCGAGAAATTTTATTGAGTCAACACCAAAACAAAATGTCTTGCTTGTGTGAATTATTTCTCTTCTTGGCAGATCGCTCTCAACACGTAGATGAGTTGATTCTTCCCGCTTTAAAACAGAGAAAAATTGTTTTGTGCGATCGTTTTAATGATTCTACCATCGCTTACCAAGCAGCAGGCCGACATCAAGAAGAAAGATGGATCGAAGATCTCTGTACATTTGCTTCGTTACACGTACCTATTCATTTAACCTTTTATTTGGATTTAGCTCCAGAACTAGCTCTAAAGCGCGTAGATCGGATGAAAAATAGGGATCGTATTGAAGCAGAAAACATCGCATTTCACAGAAAAATTAGACAAGCATTCCATGCCCTAATAGAAAAGGATCCCAAACGTTTCGTAGTACTAGACGCTTCGTTAGATCCAAGTGAAGTATTTGAAATAGCAAAACGGCACCTTGATGACTTCCTCGAAACTCACCGGTAATCAAGCAGCAGCGCAGATCATTATGCGTATGCTATCTAATCAAACCCTTCCGCACACTCTTTTGTTTCATGGGCAAAATGGAGTAGGCAAAAGTATTCTAGCAAAAGAAGTAGCAGAAAGATTAATGGGAAACTCCCACATCGAAAAAATCCGAAAGCAAATCCATCCCGATCTTACTCTGTTATATCCTGAAGGAAAAAGTGGTATTTATTCGATGGAACAAATGCGCTCTTTATTGCAAATGGTTTCACTGCCTCCCTTTGAAGCAAAAGCCAAGGTGTTTATTTTTCACGAAGCTGATAAACTCTCTACTATTTGTAGTAATGCTATTCTAAAAACCTTAGAAGAGGCGAGTTCTGATACCTATTTTATTTTATTAACCGATCAGATAGAAAAGCTGCTTGAAACCGTTATCTCGCGTTGTTATAAAGTGCGGTTTTTTCCCATCTCCTCTGATTTAATTGCCTCCTTTCTACAAGAGCACACAACTCTAGCAGAAGAGGAAGCCAGAAACATAGCCGATAGATCTCAAGGCTCTTTAGCTAAAGCCCAATGGTTACAAGAAGCAAGGTCAGAAAAGCTACAGCAGTTTTTAACCCAACTCTTTAATCTGCGTCTTCCTCAAGACTATAGTTCATTTATTCAACTCATGGTAGGTATAGATGCTGTGCTGGAAGGCACAAATGCAGAGATGATCTTAGAAGAAATCTTAGAGTGGTATAGAGACCTGCATGCATTTAAGCATCAAGCGCCTTTGTTTTACCATAGCAATCATATGCAGCTATTAGCCAAAAAATCTAAAGAACCGCTGCCTGCTCTAGAACAAATACTGGAGGCATTTATCCAAGCGCAAACAGCGCTGCAGCGCAATATCAAGTTATCTGCTGTCATAGAGAATATGTTATTGCAATTAGCCTAAAAGAGGTTTCAAAACCTTAATCTAAGAAACGTAGTTTGCTTAAAATCGATTTCTATCAAACTACTTCTTTATTGCAGCAGTTCAAGCACTTAGGTAAGGTTGCTATTAAGATTTTTGATTGTAAACACACGTTTTTCCTTCTAAAAACGTGTTAAATAGTCACTTTTTTCCAAGGAAAAGCGTGTAAAATTGCACTTTTTATAAAGGAATAGTTGCTTTTAATAAGAAAATTTTTCATATTGAAGATATGAAAAGAGATATTTATCAGCTGCTTGAAGAATGGAAGAGCTCCATTCGACGTAAGCCGTTAGTATTAAATGGAGCTAGGCAAGTAGGGAAGACACACTCCTTAAAGCATTTTGGTAGAATTTCTTACAAGAATACGGCCTATTTGAATTTTGAAAAAGATGAAAGACTAGGTCAATATTTTGAGGGGACGTTAGATCCAAAGCAACTCATAAAAATCTTAAGCATTCATACAGAAACAGAGATTGAGCCTCATCACACTCTTTTGATCTTAGATGAAATCCAAGAATGTCCAAAAGCACTTAATAGTTTGAAGTATTTTTGCGAGGAAGCAAATGAGTATCATGTTGTTGCTGCCGGTTCACTCTTAGGTGTAAAAACAGTAGGGGAAAAGGGATTTCCTGTGGGAAAGGTTAACTTTCTTCGTATGTATCCCTTGACTTTTTTCGAATTTCTTGCTGCTTTAGGTCGAGAAAAAACAAGGAATTTTTTAGAGGAATATTCTACCTACGAGCCGATTCCAAACCCCATGCATGAAAAATTAATCCACTTACTGAAACTTTACTTCTTTATTGGAGGAATGCCTGAAGCAGTTGCGGAATATGCAAAAACAGAAAAACTGCATGTTGTTAGGGAAATTCAAGAAGAAATCTTAAATGCTTATGAAAGAGATTTTGCTAAGCATGCACCATCCCATGAAATTATGAAAATAACAACAATCTGGAAACAAATTCACCGCCAACTGGCTAAAGAAAATAAAAAATTCATTTTTGCAGCGATTCGAAAAAGCGCCCGAGGTAGGGATTATGAAGAAGCCATTCAATGGCTTTCAGATGCAGGGCTTATCTATAAAAGCTATCTAGTGGAGTCTCCAAAATTTCCTCTTAGCGCTTATGCGGATAATAATATTTTTAAGATATTTTTAGCAGATGTGGGATTGCTTGGAGCTCAAAGCAATCTTTCTCCTCAAACGATTATCAATAAAGACTTTTTGTTTACGGAATTCCAAGGAGCTCTTACAGAGAATTATGTAGCTCAAGAATTGATTGCAACCAAATATAAGGAGCCTTATTACTGGACAAGTGGAGGGACAGCAGAAGTAGATTTCTTAATTGAAGAAGATCATGGGATTTATCCGCTTGAGGTCAAAGCAGGTGCAAGTCAGAAGAAAAAGAGCCTTCTTGTCTACAATCAAAAATACGCACCCTCTAAGCTTATACGAGCTACTATCATGAATGTAAAACATGACGGTAATATCTATAATTATCCGCTCTATCTGATTTCTCGATTTCCCTTAAAATCCGATTAGAAATTGACTGCTGAAGGCTCTTCTCACCTCAGTTTTGGGTTTTCTAGCAAGCAGTTAGCCCTAAATTATCAGACATTCTAATACAAGGTTTTTTAGGTTGCCTCATATAGGCTGCAATTGCACAAAGTGTATACTCAGTTGCATTAGAAAAAAGACTTTTCAAACATTAAACTCATTGAAATTTTCTAATGGATTGAGTGATAAAACTTAGCTCATATGCAATCCACATCGAACTTTTTAACACGAAACCAAAAA
>PSRO01000047.1 GCA_003176115.1 Chlamydiota bacterium
ATTCTAGAGTCCTTAAGATATGCAGAAATCAGCTTTGATCTATAGTAACTTGCATTATCACATATCGTTATAATGCGGTCCGCATGAGGGTATTGCTCTTCTAATTTCTGAAATACATTACTCGTAGATTGCGCATTTATGGAGTCTGCAATAACCGTAGTTACTTTAAGGTTGTTAACATCTAGTGCTCACAGGTCAATATTAACGGAGCTTTAGAGGTAAAGGGATTAGAAGTCACAACTGTTTCCTCTGACTCTATTCATGCACAGTCTACTATGGTTTTGTTTAAGAAATTGGAAGAAAAGTATCCTCTAGCACAAAGAAGGATCGTTATATGTGATAATGCGGCTTATTATAGATCGAAAATCGTTGCAGATCACCTAAAAACATCCAGAACAGAAATCAAAAATTCTTGCCTCTTCTTGCCTCCTTACTCTCCTAATCTCCATCTGATTGAATGCCTTTGGCGGTTCATGAATAAAAAAGTTCGTAACCATCGATATTAGAAAAAAATTTTTAGACCTTAAGAATGCAATTTGTGCTTTTTTTGAAAATATTCCTAAATATCGCGAGGAATTGCAGCCTCTTTTATCTAAAAAATTTCATTTTGTACATTCTTAATTTAAAAATAAACGAGTATATAACCATTAGATAAGGGAATTCCCTTCCCATGCTTCATAAATAAACGTTAAGGAATCGTCCGCTTTTTTTAAGGACTCAAAAAAACATGGAAAAGGTTTTAGAGTTCTTTCCCTGAACAGCACAAATAACCTACAATAAAATTTAAGGGAATGAGCGGAATTTAAATTGCAAACGAAAATAACGTTTTGTAACATGGGCTGCATATCGGGAGTGTTTTATGCAAACAGTTGGAGAACATATAATCTGGGAAATAGCAGGTGACTACCAAGATATTTTATACCATAAACACAGCGGTATCGCTAAAATTACCATCAATCGCCCTGAGGTAAGAAATGCTTTTCGCCCTTTAACCATTTCTGAAATATCTCATGCTCTACAAGATGCTCGTAGCGATCTTGAAATAGGAGTGGTTATTCTAACAGGAAAGGGTAAAGAAGCGTTTTGTTCTGGAGGAGACCAAAAAGTTCGCGGTGACGCTGGGTATACAGATTTAGAAGGCACAGACCGTCTAAACGTATTAGATTTACAAAAAGAAATCCGTGGGCTGCCAAAACCGGTCATTGCCATGGTATCAGGTTTTGCCATTGGCGGCGGACATGTTTTACATTTAGTCTGTGATTTGACAATTGCAGCAGATCACTCTATTTTTGGACAAGTAGGTCCTAAAGTAGGCTCTTTTGATGGGGGATTCGGCTCTAGTTATCTAGCTCGGATTGTAGGGCAAAAAAAAGCCAAAGAGATCTGGTTTCTATGCAGAAAATACACCGCAAAAGAAGCTTTAGAAATGGGGCTTATTAACTGTGTGGTCCCCTATGAAGAGTTAGAAGGAACTACTTTAGAGTGGTGCTATGAGATTCTTCAACACTCTCCCTTAGCTCTTCGCTGTATAAAATCTGCTTTTAATGCTGATTGTGATGGACAAGCAGGATTGCAAGAATTAGCAGGAAATGCTACTTTGCTCTATTACATGACGGAAGAAGCGCAAGAAGGGCGTAATGCTTTTCTGCAAAAACGCAGCCCTAATTTCTCACAATTTCCTAAACGTCCTTAAAATATTTATGCACGCTATTCAAATTTGGACATTAGCAATGCGACCTAAAACTCTAATTGCTAGTATAAGCCCTGTTCTGATTGCAACAACAATGTCTATTAAAATTGGCAATTTTGATTGGCTCATTTTCCTTTGCACTATGTGTACTGCTTTAGGAATTCAAATCACAACCAATTTAGCAAATGACTATTTTGATTGCCTTAAAGGAGCTGATACTTGTCAGCGTAAAGGGTTTATACGTGTTACTCAAGCAAAGCTTGTATCTCATAAGAAAATGCGTCAAGCAATAATGATGAGTACATTATTAACACTTTTAAGCGGTATTTATTTGGTTATCATTGGAAAAGCTCTTATTGCTTGTTTGCTAATTATGTCTTTGTGTTTATCTATTTTATACACAGCAGGACCTTATCCCTTAGCCTATCTCGGACTTGGTGATCTTTTTGTATGGTTCTTTTTTGGTCCGGTTGCGGTCTGTGGAGCCTACTATTTACAAACAGGTTCTTTGTCTCTAGAAGCACTTCTAGCCGGCATTGCTCCTGGAGCGATCTCTACTGCAATCTTAACAGTAAATAATGTAAGAGATATCGATGAGGATCTATTGGCCAATAAAAAAACTTTAGTTACTTATTTTGGTAAATCATTTGGCAAATGGGAATACCTTTTTTGTTTATTAACAGCTTTTGGCTCTGCATTTTTTTTCTATGACTCCCATCCGTTTGCTCTTTGTACGATTTTATGCCTTCTGCCAGCAGGTATGCTCGTAAAAACAATGTTTACTCATAAAAACCCTATGGAACTGAATCTTTTGTTGATAAAAACAGGTCAATTGCTATGCCTATTTACAGCTCTTTTTTGCATAGGTTGGATGTTATAAGTTGGCGTATTTTTCGTTTTCAACTTACAAAAAAAGATGGAACGACTCGCTTAAGTCACGTTGTTTGTCTCAAAGATAGCAGCTATCAAGAAGCATGGGCTGAAATCTCTCCTTTCCCAGGCCGTAGTAAAGAAACAATGGACGAAGCTCTTTTGCAATTAATTGCTGTATTACAAGGAAAAAAAACCTCTCATCTCTACCCTTCTGTTTCTTTTGCACTTGCGACCGCTCTTAAGCAATTACGTTTTCCTTCTATTCCCATATGCGCTCTCTTATCAGGTTCTAAGCAAGAAATGATACAGCAAGCGCTGCTGACAAAACACAAAGGATTTTCTTCTGTTAAAGTGAAGATTTCACAACTTTCTTTAGAAGATGCTTTTACTGTCCTTGATCAATTGCGTAAGATGTTCTCTCTACGAGTAGATGCAAATCAGCGCTTTAGTTTTCAAGAGGCCATGTATTTTTTCGGACAGTTTCCTTCCTTGGCATTTGACTTCATTGAAGAGCCCACTTGGGAAACTTCTCGATTAGCTGATTTTTCCCATCCTTTTGGGTTAGATGAAACCCTAGAAAAAACACCCGATTTTATGTTTGAGAGCCTCATTAATTGCAAAGCAATCGTTGTAAAACCCATGATTCAAGGTTTTTTTACCACAAAGAAACTCATGAAACGCTTAGAGAAAAAAAGGATAAAATTGATCTTTAGCAGCTGCTATGAAAGTGGTTTAGGGTTAATGCAAATTGTTCATCTAGCCATACAAACAAAGCTCTACCCTCTCGGTTTGGATACACAATCTTTATTTACCGAAGATATACTAACCCCCTTCCCTATTTTTGCTTCCCCTATCTGCTCTTGCCCTTTCCCAGCACAGATACAAACACATCTATTACAAGAGATCTATCATGGTTAAAATGCTTTGCCCTATTGCGCTACAAGCAAAAGAGAATCCAACAGCTTTAGCTATTGAAACAACCTCGAATAGCTTCTCTTATCAAGAACTAGATAAGCTATTATCTCAATTAATAAAGTACTTACTTTCTTTAGGAGTAAACAAAGGAGCAAGAATTGCTTTTATTGCACCCACTGAATGTAAAACGATTATTTTATTACTAGCTCTTTTACGCATAGGCGCAATTGCTTGTCCGATAAATCCTAAATTTCTTCCAACACAGATTCATGATTTGACTCAGAAACTTAAAGCCTCTCATTTTATCAATCTAGATACCCTTGTCTTTATTGCTAACTCTCACCAGGTAGACCCTATCATTGATACAGAGCAATTATTTACCTTTTTAACCACTTCTGGATCTTCAGGCAAAAGTAAAGTTGTCTGCCATACTTTTGAAAACTATCTAAGCAGTGCTTTAGCCACACATCTACCACTTCGACTATCCAAGAGTTCACGTTGGCTGCTATCACTGCCTTTATATCATGTTAGTGGTCTATCCATTGTAACACGCTGTATGACAATAGGCGCATGTGTTGTGCTAACAGGCTCCAAATGCATTTGGGAAGAGATTATTCCTCATAGAATTACACATTTATCTTGTGTTCCTACTCAACTATTTCGCTTAAAAAATCAAAAATGTAGCTTACCTCTTTTAAGCAGACAGTTACACTGCGTTTTAGTTGGAGGAGCATATACAAGCCTTTCTTTGCTCCACTCTGTAAAAGAACTTCCTATTTTTTTTACCTATGGTATGACAGAAACAACTTCTATAGTCACACTAGCAACAAAAGAAGACCTACAATCAAACAACATAAACATGGGCCGTCCAATAAGTTGTTGCGAAATCAAAATAGCAAGCGATTGTGAGATCTTAGTCAAAGGTAAAAACCTCTTTCAAGGCTATTGGAATGGTTTTCAAATTCAACCACCTTCTTTATGGTTTGCTACAAAAGATTTAGGTAAAATCTTAGATAATCATCTTCGCATAATAGGAAGAAAAGATCGTTTATTTATTTCAGGAGGAGAAAATATACAACCAGAAGAGATTGAACAGGCTCTGTGCTCTATCAAAGGAATTATCTCCGCTACAGTGTTATCTAAACCTGATGAAGAATTTGGGCATCGGCCCATTGCCTTTATTGAGGATATTCAGCAAAGACCCTTTACTCAAGTTTTTTTTGAATTACGCAAAATTCTTCCTTCTTTTAAGTGTCCTGTAAGTATTTGGCCTTATCCTAAGCATCTAAAAAATACTGCGGTAAAAATATCTATTCCTCTTTTAAAGCAGTATTTACGAAGTCTTTTTGCAAAAGATGTCTTTCAAGACACTCTCTTAGCTTCAAAGGAAGAGGTATAGATTTTTTTGTAGTAGAATCTATACATACATGTACGATAACAACACTACCTACTTCTTCTTGAGTTTTAAGATTAAATAAGAAATAAAATATGCTAAAAGAGGTATTGCCTAAGCGATTAATGCCTAATGTTATTTTTAATGGATCCCTTAATTGTAGAGGTTTTTTGTAATCAGCTTCTGCATGAACAATAGGCATTTCCATCTGATGTAAAAGATGATCTACGTCTCTATTGATAGAGACTAAAAACTCTTCAAAGGCCTCTAGAGCAAGATTGAATTGTTCAGAAAAAAATAAATTCCCTGTTGCATCTGTATTCCTCATGCGAATCTGTGTTTGATATTCAAACATATTTTTTTTCTCACTAGTAAAAATTTGAATGCATTTTTTCCATAAAAAGTTTTAAGATATCGATATAAACTAAAAAAAAATTTAAAGAGTATTTTTTTTAGCTAAAAGCCTTATTTTTAGTGATCAGATACATATAAAAGCACTTTAAAACCGATTAAAATTAGGTTATAGGATTGTCTAAAAAAAAAGCTGTTTTTATAATTGCTATCACTTTCAAAAGCAGATATCTTAGTTAAGTAGATTTAAAGAGTAAAATATAAAATGAATCCACGCAATTTACAATCTTCCGTCTTATTGAGCCAAAATCAGCTACAAAATTTGCCTGAGCAAAGCATTGCAACATCCCTACAAGCAAAGGGTGAACTTGCATTGCTTAATAAATATTTTGACAAAGGTTTAAATTACTTTAATAAAGCCCTTTCCCTTGAACCTACGAATTCTACACTTTATTTTTCTCAAGGATTGTCTCTTTTTCAATTTGCGCAGGAAAAACAGCAGGAAAAACCACTCCTCTTAGCCAATAAACGCCTAAAAACAGCAGCTCAACTCAATCCAAACCATGTAGATATCTGGCAAGCTTGGAGCAGTGTTCTCTGCGCTCTAGGATGTACTTATAAAAATGTAAAATATTTTTTAGAAGCTCATGAAAAAATCACTCAAGCAATCGATCTTTGTCCTATACAAAAGATAGATACCCTCACTGATTTAACTGCTGAACTAGGGTCTATTTTTCTACATATAGCTAGTTATTCCCAAGAACCAAATGATTTATATCACGCTATACAGGCTTTTGAAAAAGCAGCTGATTTAAATAAAATACTATCGACTGATATCTGGAAAGATTTTGGTTTAGCTTGTTATAGGTTTGCAAACTTCGTAAATGAAGGGCGTTTTTATTTCAAAGCAAATCAATGTTTTAAAAATGCTCTTTCTTTAGAGCCAGAATCTGCCTCTTTATGGCATTTATTAGCTCAGACTTTTTGTCGATTATACACGCAAACGCATGACGAAGACCATTTCATCAAAGCGGATGAATATTTTGCTTCAGCTGGGCAAAGATCACCAAAATCCTTAGATATTTGGTTGAACTGGTCTTTATTCCTATGTGAAACAGGTAAAAACCTTTCTGATGTTAAAAAATTACGCCTATGCATCGAAAAGTGTCACGAAGCGCTTAATGTTGATCCAGGTCACTTTTTAATCCAAGCAATCTGTGCTGAAGCTCTTAGCTTACTAGGAATGCATTTAGAACGCCTTGATCTCATTCATGAAGCCCATGGAAAAATAAGCCAGACTATTGAACAAAAAGAAGACGATCCTGCTATTTGGTATTGTTATGGAGCTTGTCTACAATGTCTGGGTGCTTACTTCAAAGATATCGATTTTTATTACCAAGCAATTGAAAAGTTCCAAATAGGACTATCTATTGATCGTACATGTCATCGCAACTGGCATGCCATTGCAAAGATTTACACAGCAATTGGAGATCTTGAACAAGACGCTGATATTCTTTACTCCTCTTTTAAATTTTATAAAAAAGCGCTCTATTTGAAAAAATCACATTTTTATTTATTTGATTATGCAGTTGCTTTAGCTAAACTTGGAGAGATGAAACATGAAAAATGCTATTTAGAAAAATCTATCGACTTATTTGAAAAAGCATTAATCATACAAAAAAATGCCATCTTTTTATACCCAGAGTGGCTATTTCACTATGCGCGTGCATTAGACACCCTTGGAGATTTTTTTGAAGAAGAAAGCTATTATTTAAGATCTATTGAGATTTTTTCACAAATTTTAATGATTGATCCTAACTTATACGATGTGCACCATCATTTAGCCTTAGCACTTTCACACTTGGGGGAGCTTACTTCTAGCAGAGAATATCTCTACCGCGCTATCCATCACTATAGACTTGCCGCTAAGCAAGAAAATGAAAATGATACAGTGCTCTTAGATTTTGCTTTAACGCTAATTAACCTCAGCCAGCATTTATATGACTCTGCTGAAATTGAGCAACTCTACCGTGATGCAGAACAAAAACTATTTACTGCAAGTCGTTTGGGCAACACTCAAGCCTACTACCACCTTGCCTGTCTTTATTCCCTTTCCAATCATATTGGACTTAGTATACGTTTTCTAGAAAAAGCGGTTAAAACAGATTCTCTGCCCTCTATAGAAGAAATACTCCAAGATGACTGGCTTGATAACGTACGCACAACGCAGGACTTTCATGAATTTTTATCTCATCTAGAAAGCAGCCGTAATTTAGAAGAATATTAGAGATAAGTCATGTTAATATATTTCATGGAAAAACCCTATTTGTATTATCTTTTTATAAAAAAAAAAGGGGGGGGTTATGACATCATGGAATTCCATTCTTCTCCCTTTTCAAGCCGGCTTGAAAAAGCAGAGGACGTTATGACTCTTAAAAGAGTATACTAAATATTAAAATTTCAACTACGCAAATTCCATTTTTGATTCAAGATCTAAGCGGGCCTTAAAAAGCACCTCTTTAAAAAGAATTTCCGCAACATCTTTGATGTCTTTTTCCATATGTTTATCAGGATGTAAGATAAGAGCCCATTTTCTATAAGCAGCTTTAAGCTCTTTTTCTGAGAAATTATCTTCCAGTTGTAGAAGCTTTTGTGTGTTTTCTTTATTTAGAGAGCGCTTAAAAAAATCTTTAAATTCTCTATTATGATAGGAGCTTACTATTGCATCCTTCTCTCGAAGTTTTTTGCATAACTTTTCATTAAAGATATTTGCTTGTGGTTTTTGCCGACTATTAGTTCTTTTAAACTGGCTTTCTTGCTCTCTGCTCCACCGATTAAACTCATCCTCTACACGGTCCCACCAGTTGAGAGGTTCTGCGTGTCCTTGTCCTCCATTAATAAAGATATTAAACTCTGCAGGACGAGCCCAGGTAGGCAACAGTCTAATAATTTCCTGCGAAAGGAAATAACCAGGAAGAGCCGCTGCTGGAGCAAGAAGCACCGCCGTATTATGGTATAATGAAAAGAAAAGGGCTAAGTTAGTGGTAATAAAAACGAGATGCTGTAGGGGAGATGCAATGATCTTCTTCTGGATAATCAGGATAATTTGATCGGATGTAGCATTTTTGTATTTCGCATAGAAAGCCTCACCAATGCCCACGCTAACATCAATTAAAGCTGTAAAAGGCGCTGCACACATGATAATGGGCCAAGCCAGGTATGATATTACCATGGCCTTGGTAAATAGAACAGCAGTACTGAAATTGTCATTGCTCCCTTTATCCAAATCTTTAACTGAATAATAAAGAGGCTTCTCAATAAACTGAAAAGCAGAAGGATAGACATCAAATATAGGAACACTATTAGTAGAATGTATATTAGCCATTTTCTTCCTTTAATAAATATGAGCTTAAACTTTATAAAGAAGTATTTTTATATCAATTAATAGTTTATCAATTCTTAGAATAAAATTCACTAAATTTTTATCTAGACTGGGAAATATACTCGTTTATTTTCCAGTCATAACGTCCTTACGAGGAGCTGGAAAGTTTGGAAGCAACCTAAGAGTGTAATTAATTAAGAATAGGAAAGATAAGACAAAAAGACCTCTTAATATTGCACAAGTGCATTCTTTACTCGAAAAGCTTTTTCAGAAAAATCCGATACCAAAAGAGATTAAGCAGCATCTTGTGAATCAAATATTTGAAATTGTCCTTACTGACAGGGAATGTATTATGCATTTATCTACAGCTCCTTCTCAGGCAGAAGCTATTAAACCTCAGTGTTGGGTTTAACTAATTAACAATAGGATAGATAAAACAAGAAAAGCAGTATAAAAAGACCTCTTATGATGTATCAGTTTTGTTTGCAAAAAAACAACACACTCAAAAGAGGTCTAAAATGGAAA
>PSRO01000071.1 GCA_003176115.1 Chlamydiota bacterium
CATTGCCTCCAGCATTGATAATATTGGCGGATCCTACATTGGATTGCATGATGATATCTTTGCCTGCAATAGCCGTGAGTTGTCCTGTTGTAGTAAAAGGAGAAGAGCCTCCATGGCCTATTTGTGCATAACTAGATGCACTTGAGCTACCACCAATCACAGAAATCGAGCCATCAACGAGTAGAGAAATGCTCCCATTTAAAACGTTGGGGCTACCGCCACCACTTAAGTGACCAATTTGTGCAAAACCAGCTGCCCCGGCACCGCTATTTGCTCCTTGTAGAACTAGATCACCACCCACATGATTAAATAGAATATCTCCTGTTACATTAGAGGGAGCAGTCGACTCTCCATACCCAATTAAGGAATAGTTTTGTCCATTACTCGAAGTAAGAGAAACATTTCCCCCTACAGTGAATTGTAGAGAACCTCCTGTAAGATTGGTAGTTTCAGCTCCTATGAAAACAGTAGTTATTGAAGTTGAACCTGAGGTGAGCATTAAGTCTCGTCCAATGGTGAAATTGGCTATACCCGAAGAAGATGTCATAGAGGCTGAATTTGTATTTGCTGTTAAAATACAATCTGTTTGCGAATTCACTACTAAATTTCCAGCCTCACACAAAACAAAGCCACTATCTAATACTAGGGATCCCACATTAGAGTTAAGGGTAATTGAACCATTCGAAGTTAGGATCCCCTGATCATTGACAGAGATTCCTATTCCGTTATTATCTGGCCCTTGACCATTTAAGGTAACATTTCCAGAATCTGCATTTAAATTAGATAAAGTCAGCTGGATTCCTGCACCACTTGCATTTGCTATTCCAGTTGCATTTATCCCACCTCCAGCTATCGTAGAGTTTATTAAAGAAATGCCTCCTTGATTTCCTGTTCCATTCAAAATGACAGCCCCTGGGTTAGGATTGCTTGCATTAATATGGGTACTAATTAATCTAATTCCACTAGCATTAACAAAATTATTGTTGGGATTTATAGTTAATTCAAGAAATCCAGTCCCCGTATCAAAACTACAGTTATTAAGAAAGATTTCTCCTTCAAAGAAATTAGCTAAATCCCCTTGCTGAATAAGGATATTGCCTCCATTTGTTGTAATCGTTAGATTAGCTCCTATAAAAGATGCAGTATTAGCAGCTAGTGGGGGTAAAGGTCCACTGCTATTAAATGTAGCATTAAAGCTTCCACCAGCTAATGAAATTGTAAGAGGATTTGGGCTAGAGGTTATAATATTAGCTCCTGCCTGTAGAGTTAAGCTATTTGCAGTTATGCTAGTGATGTCTTCTTGAATAGAAATATTTTGGTTTGCCTGCAAAATAAGATTTGCTGTACCAAGAACAACTGCTATATCAGTTGCGTTAATAGCTACATTACCTGGAGTATTAAACGTTTGTCCCGTTGCAGGAGCTCCTCCTGTAGAGATAATCGTAATATTATCTGGATCGATGAGTAGATTTCCCGTCTTTCCATTTTTAGCTGTTAGATCTACTAAGCCTTCAAAGCTTAATCCTTTTTTTCCGGATACTTCCGCAAAGCCTCCATCTCCTGTTAGGGCTCCTCCTTTAGCGGAAAGGATACCTAAGAATTCTGTGTTTTCTTCTGACCAGATGATGATCTCTCCTCCATTTCCTGTTTGTCTGGCATCAGCATGGATTTGTACTTGATTATCGATAAGTACATGTTCTGCAACAGGGATATTGACATCTTGGCCTTTATAACTTCCTCCTATGCGTACTTTTCCTCCTTGGGCATCAGAGGAGGCATCTATCATCGCTTGTTCTTTTAAGAGAACTTCTTTGCCCAACAACTGAATATCGGAGGCTTCTACACTTCCGGTAATGTCTGTTGTTCCTTCTTGGGCAAACAGATAAATGCGTCCTTCTTGTGTGCCTAGGGTATTGGCTGTGATTCTTCCACTGTGTTTTATGGCGTGGGCATAGGGGTTTTTTTGCAAAGAGGTATGCAAGGTGTTTAGATTTTCGGGAGTGTCTAGTTCTTGGTTTGTTTGTATGAATACCCTTTGGTTATCGATTTGCAAGGTGGCCTTTGTACAAGCTACTGCTTGCAGAGAGCCGTTGATCTTTCCTTGGTTCTCAATATTTTGAGCGAGTAGAGTAACTTGCCCAATGGGACAGGAAATTGTACCTAGATTGATGATAGACCCGGAATTTTCACTGAAGAATTCTAGGGTGTTTTTTGTGAAAAAATCTTGTGTGAGAACATCTAATGTCGATGCTAGAAATCCCGCTGTCTCTATTACACCACTAGGACCTACGAGTATGCCGTTTTGATTAATGAGATAGACCATCCCATTGGATTGGAGTTTGCCTAAAATCTCACTGGGATCAGACCCTACTACTCGATTGAGAATAGAGGATGTCTCTTGTGCTTGATCAAAAATGAGAACTTCTTGGGGATTTAGAGAAAAACTGTTCCAGTGTACAACGGAATCTTGGGTGCTTTGGATGTGTATCTGCCCTTGTGCATTTATTTGAGGAGGAGTTGCTTGACCTGAAATAAGTTCAAATCCTTCTGGCGCTGCATACGCAATTGAATAGAGAAAAAGACTAAGGACTATTTTTTTCATATTGCCTCTTAATAACTAGCTATTACCCCAAAATGCACTCTTTGATGATTTGATCCAAAAAATTTTTTATGATAAAGCTGAATACCGTAATCTAAACGAACAGCGAGGTAGGTTGAAAAAGCATATCTTAAACCAGGTCCAACAGACATTAGATGATTGCTTTTACCTTCGGGAGGAATGGGGGTATGGTTATTTGCATAGCCATAATCGAAAAATGCGAGTAGTTCTAATTTATCATAGCACCTAGCAAAAAAGCGAAAAGCAGGGGTATATAATTCGGTGCGAACAAAAAGCCCCGTATCGGTATTGAGCTCTCTTTCATCATAACCACGAACCGTATCATAACCTCCAATGTAAAACTGTTCGCTAGGAAGTAGGTTTTGATTGGATAATTGTCCACTAAATCCTACAGAAAAGTAAAAATCCTTAGGTAGTTTTTGAAAAATAGTGCAATTTAAACGCCCATAAATCCAATGATTTTTAGCATTGGGACGCAGCTGAGAATATAAAATATCGGTCTGGTCTGCAAGCCATTTTCCAGGTGAGCAAAACCCTTGGATTTGGTAATCAATTCGATTGCGATTACTAGAATAGGCCCCCTTGTATTCAAGCATAACCTGGGTCAGGTTGACATTATTTGCAATTGTTGGTGAATTATCAGAGAATTCTACTGTGTTGTTTGTTCGTTTAAAATCTCCTCCTAAACTCATCTCATGAGTTAGATGCGAATAGGTTTTAAAAGGAATTACATAACGTAAACTCGCCTGCATGCCCCAACCCGTATTGCGTGTAACCGGCAAGGGTAGATTAGGACACACTCTTGCATATCCTCCATAAATACTTAACACGTTGCGCCAAGTACAGGGAAGAGTATACTGCAAAGTATGCGCTTGAAAACGCCTTGTATTAAAAGAGGAGGTATATTGATAAGTGAGCATCTGTTGGTAGTTGGTTAGATTAAAACCAGCAAAAAAACGCTCTCTTTGAATGCTTTTAACGCCGGTATTATCTACTCCACCATATACTCTAAATCGTCTTCTAGCATTTGCTCGCAATAAAATATCCGTTGTGCCTTCCTCACAACCTGGTTGATAAACAATGTCTACCTGGCGAAAAGGATTGCGATTGAGCCACGCCACATCATTGAATAAGATAGATTCATTAATTCGCTCTCCTGGACATAAACGTATATAATCCATGATTTTATGTATTGCATAACCTTCATTGGGCTCTATACATATTTCTCCAAGCGTGCTTTCACAAACTACAATATGTAATATGCCATTAGTGATGTCTTGCTTAGGAAATTCAATTAAGACAAAGGGATAATGGATATCATAATAATAAGAGAAAATGGTTTGTTCAATCTCACAAAGAATTTCTTTATCAAGAGGCTGCTGTAGATAAACAGATAAAGAATCTACAAGGCCTTCTAAACATTCAGAAGAATCGAGCTTAATTTGCACTCCTTTGATGTCAGGCTTAAGCAAGCGAGCAGATCTGTGTATTTGATCTTTATGAGAGATAAGAACAATGGCTTGAATGCAGACTTGTTTTTTTTCCAACATCTCTTGATTAGAGGTTCGTTCAAACGGAAGCCATTCCTCGTCTATAGAAGAACCCTCCTTGATCAAACTAAAATCAAGGTTTCCTATTTGTTGAGATAAAGGATCAAGATCTGAAGTAGCTTTGTCTGCAAAAATCAAAAAAGGACAAACCAACAAAAAAATAGAAAATAGATAAATCATATCTTATGATTATTCAGACAAAGGATTTTTTCAAAATATAATTTACAAAATATCATCTTTTAGAAGAACAACTCAGAAATTATACCTTGTAATTTCCAAGAAAATGCTCTACTATTTCTGTTTTTATTATGTATACACAGCATCAAATTGACCAAACCATTGCTGCTATCGCTACTGCCCCAGGAGAGGGAGGGGTTGCGGTTATCCGCGTCTCTGGTAAGCAATCGGTAGAAATTGTAGCTAAGGTTTTTTCAGGTCCTATTTACTCTTATCCCTCTCATACGGTTCACTTAGGTAAGATTGTAAATGCAGCTCAAGTAATTATTGACGAGGTTCTAGTCCTCATTATGCGTGCTCCTAAGTCCTATACAGGAGAGGATATCGTAGAGATTCATTGCCATGGAGGATCTTTAATTTCACGCAGAGTATTAGAAACTATTTTAGAAGCAGGGGCTAGAGCAGCAGGTCCAGGTGAATTCACTTTTCGCGCTTTTATGTATGGGAAAATAGATCTTGTACAAGCAGAGGCCGTACAAAATCTCATTGCAGCTAAAAATGATCTTGCCCTGCATGCAGCTGAACAACAACTACAAGGACAGCTTTCTTCGCGTATTCTCTACTTTCAAAAGCAGCTAGTTGATATCGCAGCTATGTTAGAAGCCTGGGTTGACTTCCCCGAAGAGGATTTGGAATTTGCAAGTATAGAAAATGTGATCGCTCGATTAGAATGTTTAAGACAACAAATTTGCTATTTGGCAGCTACTTTCCAAGAAGGAAAATTGCTTCAACTTGGGCCCACTTTATGTTTAATAGGGCCACCTAATGCAGGCAAATCCTCTTTGATGAATGTTTTGTTAGGTAAAGAGCGTGCCATTGTTACCTCTATTGCTGGAACCACACGTGACACTTTAGAAGAAGAGCTTCTCATAGGGAATTTGCATTTTCGCTTAATCGATACAGCCGGAATTCGAGAAACAAAAGAGATCATTGAACAAGAGGGAATTCGCAGATCAAAAGAAGCGATGCAAAAAGCAGATCTTGTTTTGCTAATCTTAGACGCTTCTTTGCCTCTTTGCCCTTATGCAAATCAACTATTCTCTATGGTGGATACTAAGAAAACTCTTTTTGTATGGAATAAAAGTGATATTGCATCTGCTGTACATGATAGGGAAAACAGCTTGCTTATCTCCGCTAAAAATCAAACGGGCATTGAAGAGCTCAAACAAAAAATATCTCAAATGATCTGGCAAAAAGCTCTTCCTTCCAAAGAAGAAGTGCTTATTACCAATATTCGCCATGAAAAAAGTTTGCTAAACGCTGCTATTTCGCTTAAAAGAGTAATCGATGGCCTTCATGCAAATTTATCTCCTGAGTTTCTCGCTTTCGATCTAAAAACCTGCTTACAAGAGCTAGGAGAAATTATCGGTCATGATATAACAGAAGACATTTTAACCGCTATCTTCTCCAAGTTTTGCGTGGGAAAATGAACAAAAAAAAACATGCGCAACGCATTCAAAATATTTTACATCATTTATTTCCCGATCCTGAGATTCCCTTGCAGTATCAAGATCCTTATACCTTATTGATTGCAGTTGTCTTGTCTGCACAAAATACAGATAGAAAAGTCAATCAAGTAACCCCTACTTTATTTGCAAAAGCCTCTACTCCGCAACAAATGCTAACTTTAAGCATAGAAGAAATTGCTAGCATGATTAAACCATGTGGTTTAAGCAATATAAAAGCAAAGGCTATCTGGAACCTCTCTAAAATCCTTGTTGAACAATATAAAGGGAAAGTTCCAAACTCTTTATTGGCTTTAGAAAAACTCCCTGGTGTGGGGCATAAAACCGCATCAGTTGTCGTATCGCAAGGATTTGGCAAACCCGCTTTCCCTGTAGATACGCATATCCATCGCTGTGCAAAGAGGTGGCTTTTAAGTCAGGGGAAAAATGTGGAAGAAACGGAAAAAGACCTTAAATGCCTGTTTCCTAAAAAAAGCTGGAATAAACTCCACTTACAAATGATCTATTTTGCAAGAGAATACTGCCCTGCTCGCGGCCATAAAAAAGAGCTATGCCCTATCTGTCAATGGATCGATGAGCCCAGTGATTGACCCATCAATCCACGCACTTCTTGACTGTGCGCGCTGCTCTCTAATAGATCCTGATCAAAACAAATCCGGTTAGGCTCGAACAATAAAATAAGACAAGATCCTCCAAAAGAAAAATATCCCTTTTCATCCCCTTTTTCATACGTTTTATTAGCCTGAAATGTTTGATGAATACTTCCCACATGAGTTGCTCCTATCTCTATGTATAACAAGTCCCCAAAATGCGAAGTGGCAAGCGTAGTAATCACTCTTTTATTTTCACTTAAGATTTTTATATTGCGCTTAAGAGCTATGGGATTTACAGAAAAAAGAGCACCATTAATTAATCGAGGTTGTCCAGGAGTAGCTTTGCAAGGAAAATGAAATCTATGGTAGTCAACAGGACAAAGCCGTGCGATAACCATTGATCCCGCTTGATACTTAGCCACTAATTCTTCATTTTTAAGCAGCGCTTTTACAGAAAACTTTTTTCCTTTAACAAAAAAATGAGGAAATTCTCTTATATCTGGAAAAACTAAATACCGTGCATCAGTTGGTAAAATAGCTCTATTTTCTTCCTGAGCAATAGGCCTTACTTCCGGTTTTAATCGGCGAATAAAAAAGTCATTAAAAGAGCAGAAATGACTAACAGGTTCCAAAAACTCAGAAGTATCGACATCAAATTTTTGGATAAAGGGAGTAATCTTACAACGACTTATAGAAGTTTTTTGAAAAAATCCGTACAATTTAGAAAAAAAAGGAAACCTAGCGGTTAACGGTAAGATAAAAAAAGAAATTACGCGTGATAAGAAGGTATCTTTATATAAAAGGTCTATAAAAAATTTACCATATACTTTTTCTTCTCTTTTTTCCTTAGTCAAGCGATCCAAATAAATGATTTTAGACATGTTTTTTTTAAGAAAAAGGTTATAAAAAGCTTCTCAATTTCTTTATTGTAAAGAATTCTTCTTAAGAAGGAGTTAAAGTTAACTATAAAAAAATAATTTAATAAAGAACATTAGCTTAGAGTCTTGCAAGAAAACCTCCAATATCCTAGCCTTAATAGGTAATTTAAGACTAGGAAAACTAAGATGCTGAGCGTTTTAAAAAAATTTTTTGGCACATCTCAAAGTCGTTTATTAAAGAGATACCAAAAAGCAGTTGTAGAAGTTAATCGATTGGAAAAGAGCTTTCAACAACTTTCTCATGAAGAAGTGCGTCAAAAAACAGCCGAGTTTAAAGAGCGCTATCTAAAAGGAGAGACATTAGAAGGTCTTCTTCCAGAAGCTTATGCAGTTGTCAAAAACGCTTGCCGTCGTCTATGCGGAACGGATATTCATGTATCTGGTTACGATCAAAAATGGGATATGATCCCCTATGATGTACAAATTCTAGCTGGGATTGCTATGCATCATGGTGCTATTGCAGAAATGCAAACCGGCGAAGGGAAAACACTAACAGCATCTATGCCCTTATATTTAAATGCTTGCACAGGTAAACCAGTACATCTAGTGACAGTGAATGATTACTTAGCAGAAAGGGATTGTCAATGGATTGGTACAATCTTTAGATGGCTAGGATTAAATGTAACTGCATTAACAGGTAGTACCCCTCATCACATCCGCAATCAAATATACGCTGCAGATATTGTTTATGGAACGGCTTCTGAATTTGGTTTTGATTATTTACGTGATAACTCCATGGCACAAGCAAAAGAAGGTCAAGCACAAAGAGGACACTTCTTTGCTATTGTTGATGAAATTGATTCTATTTTAATTGATGAAGCCAGAACCCCTCTTATTATTTCAGGTCCTGTTAGTCATTCACGCCAAATGTACGATGATTTAAAAGATGATGTGCATGTACTTGTAAAGCGTCAAAGAAACTCCTGTAATCATTTAGCTCTAGAAGCCCGTAAAATTTTAGAAAAGTTCCATCTTATTGATGAAGAAGAAACAGAAAAGCTTAAGTTATCAAAAACCCAAGAAGCAGAATATGAGAAAGCTTTTCGGAATCTCTGGCTTGTTAGCAAAGGAATGCCTCAAAATAGAATTCTTAAAAAGCTTCGCGAAAATCCCAAATTAAGAGCTGAAATTGAAAAATGGGATACGTATTTTTACGCTGAACCCAATAAGAAAGAGCGTCATGATGCCCTAGCAGAGCTTTTAATTATTGTTGACGAGCGTGCTAATGAGTTTGAATTGACCGATAGAGGAATTCAGCAATGGGTTGATGGTTCGAAAAATCGGATCTCCTCAGATGACTTTGTCATGCTAGACTTAGGGCATGAATATGCACATATCGATCAACACCCCTCATGGGATGAACAAGAAAAACGCAATCAAAAAATTTTATTGAGAGAAGAAGACGCGCGCCGTAAAGAGCGCGCTCATAATTTAAGGCAGCTTCTACGAGCTCACTTACTGATGGAAAATGATGTCGATTACATCATCGAAAATCAAAAAATTGTAATCATCGATGAAAATACAGGACGTCCTCAACCAGGTAGACGATTTGCAGATGGGCTGCATCAAGCAATCGAAGCAAAAGAGGGTGTTGCTATTCAAGGGGAAACACAAACCTATGCAACAGTTACCCTGCAAAACTATTTTAGACTATATACAAAGCTCGCTGGTATGACTGGCACTGCGATGACAGAGGCCAATGAATTCAAAGAGATTTATAAGTTAGACGTATTAGCAATCCCTACTCACCACCCTTGTATCCGCAAAGATTTCGATGATGAAATTTATATGACCGAGCGAGAAAAGTATCATGCTCTTGTAAAAGATATCCAGTCGGTTCACTTGCAATCTCGTCCTATTTTAATTGGAACAGAATCCGTAGAAGCTTCGGAAAAATTATCCCGTATCTTGAAACAACACCAATTAGAACATACCATTCTCAATGCAAAAAACCATGCTAGGGAAGCAGAAATTATTGCAGAAGCGGGCTCAAAAGGAGCTATTACAGTTGCAACAAATATGGCTGGTAGAGGAACAGACATTAAACTAAAAGAAGGTGTGGCAGCTTGCGGTGGATTATATGTCGTTGCAACTACACGTCATCAATCTAGACGTATTGATAGGCAGCTAAGAGGTAGAGGAGCGCGCCAAGGAGATCCTGGCAGCTCTAAATTCTATGTTTCTTTTGAAGATTCTTTAATGCGGTTATTTACCTCTCCTAGAATTACTGCTTTTTTACAAAGATTCCGCCCTCCAGAAGGAGAAGCAATTACTGCAAAAGTATTAAACAAATCCATTGAAACAGCTCAAAAACGGGTGGAACAACGCAATTATACCATGCGTAAGCATACTCTAGAATACGATGATGTGATGAATAAGCAGCGAGAAGAAATCTATTCTTTCCGTAATGAAGTATTGCATATCGATAATTCTCTCTCTCTTGCTCGTGAAATTTTAGAAAGCATTTGCATACAAATGTGCCATCGATTTTTCTCTTCTCGTAATACAGAAGGAGGTTGGAACCCGGAAGGATATACGCAATGGTTACATACCCACTTCCCCTTAACCTTTGACCCTAAAGAATTTGATAACGATTATTTGCAATTAGAAGATATTGAACAATTAGCTACAAAAAAAATACTCGAGGCATTTGAACAAAAAATTGAACATGAATCTCAAAAAATTCAGCAAACACAATCTTTGTTTGTCTCTGCTGATTTAGATTCTGCTGAAAAAGTTTTATGCCAAGTTGTGCGCGGATTACTGATTCGTATCATTGATCGCCTCTGGCAAGAACATTTGTTACACATAGATCACCTGCGCTCTGAAGTGCATTTACGCGCAGTGGGTCAGAAAGATCCTTTGATGGAATTTAAACATGAAGCTTTTGCTTTATTTGATCGCTTAAGTTTAGAAATCAAGCAAGAAATCGCACATGCTTTGTTTAAATTTACTATGGTTATACCGGAGAATTTTGTAGAACCTATAATACATAAAAGATCCCCCTTAATCGATTTATCTCAAGTAACTCCTTCGAGGAGAGTAAAACCTATTTAAAATGGTGCACTTTTTTATATCCTAAAAAGAAGAGAGGAAGAGAGGCTAGACAATAGAAAAACCAATAATGACTATTCCACTCTAGCCGCAAATAACCTTCATCAGAAAAGAGCAATTGAAGTATCCCAACGATAAACAAATTAGCCGCAATGGACAATAGTAAAATAGGCCAAAAGCTATTTTTGTCTTCTTGATATTCCCTTTCTGTTTTTTCTTCTATTTTAGGAAAAATGCTGCTACTGGATGCAGAAACAAATTTTTTTTCCAAGACAGGCTCCTTAGGGGCTTTAAGCAAAACCGTTGCACTCTTTTGTTCATTTGGTCTTTGTTCATCCTGCTTAATCGGAGGATTTTTTTTTAGCGAATAAGGAGGAGGATAAAAAGAGAGCAAACTATCTTGAAGAGCTTTTTGCTGCAAATAATTTTTTTCAAAAGCATTGCTACTTTGTTCTGCTGCACAATAGGGACAATGCAGAGCTTCGACAGGAATACGCCCATCACAACTACTACACATTTTTTGTCGCTCTTTATCCATCATAAAACAATCAAACTTAATATAAAATATTCTAACCTCATTTTCACACACATAAGACAAAACTTCTAGCTTTTTTCTTTTTCTAATCAGATATATCTAATTATCAATCCATTTGGTTCAAATTAATTTTGAATAAAAGAATTAAGAGTCGCATTTTTAGGTTTGTCATTGCATCATATTTTTTAGCGTTTTAACATGATTGCAATCAAAATGGAGCTTTCATGGATCAAAAAAAATACGATATTGCAATCATCGGTGCAGGACCTGGGGGATATGTAGCTGCTATTAAGCTTATACAAGGAAACAAAACAGTATGCCTGATAGAAAAACAATTTGTTGGAGGCACTTGTCTCAACGTTGGTTGCATTCCCACAAAAACACTCTTATCCGATGCAGATCTTGTATACAAAGCAACTGCTCATGCTGATCTATTAGGTATAGACAAAGAAGCTATTTGTCCCAAATATATAAAAATGAAACAACGTAAAGATAGCGTTGTAGAAAAAATGCGTAAAGGATTGCAGGGACTATTGCAATCTAATCAGATTACCATCTTACACGGACAAGCAGAATTTATATCGCCCAAAGAACTCAAAATCACAGGTGAGGAAACTTGCAAGATTGAAGCAGAACAAATCATTATCGCAACTGGTTCTGAACCTTTGGATATCCCTTCATTACCATGCGATCATCAATTCGTCTGTAACTCTACTTCTATTTTAGAGCTAAGCGAGCTGCCTAAAGTTTTAGTTATTGTGGGAGGAGGATATATCGGTTGTGAGTTTGCCTCTCTATTTGCTGATCTGAACGTAAAAGTGATTATTCTAGAAGCTCTTGGCTCTATTGTAATCAATCAGGGAAAAAGTATTTCAGATGCTTTAACACATGCTTTTCATAAAAAAGATATTGAAATACAAACCAATGTAAAGGTAATAGGGATTGATAAACAAGAATCTGGTTTACGTGTCCGTTTAGAAGGAGGTAAAGAGCTATTTTGCGATAAGGCACTGATTGCCATAGGACGTAAGCTCATATCTAATGGACTAGGATTAGAAAAGATAGGAGTGGTTCTTGATAAAAAAGGGGCTATCGTTGTAAATGAGAAAATGCAAACCAATCTAGATGGGATTTATGCTATTGGTGATGTAACAGGTAAAAATCTTTTAGCTCATGTAGCTTCTCACCAAGGGATAATAGCGGCAGACACTATCCTAGGGAAAACCGTTGAAATGCGTTACAATGCAATTCCAGCAGTGATTTTTACCAATCCAGAGATTGCTATGGTAGGTATGACATTCGAAGAAGCTGAAAAAGCAGGTTTTACTCCCGCTATTGGTAAATTCCCTTTTCAAGCTCTTGGTAAAGCAGTTGCCTCTGCAAAAACAGACGGATTTGCACAAATTATCATAGATAAATCCACCGGACAAATTTTGGGCGCTCAAGTTGTAGGAAGCGAAGCCTCCACTTTAATTGCTGAAATGGGTTTAGCAATTGCACAAGAATTAACTATTGATTGTATTGTCGATACTATTCATGCTCATCCTACTCTACCAGAAGCTTGGTATGAAGCTGCTTTATTAGCAAATGAAATGCCTCTTCACCTTCCGCCAAAGAGAAAATCATGAGTCAAAATAAGCTAAATAAGCTGCCGATCAATCCTGAGTCTTACTCTTCTTCACAAATATTAAGACCCGGACGCTTCCCCTCTTGGTTACATCGAAAATTGCCCAGAGGCGCAAACTTATCTCATACACAAGAGATCTTAACTAGGCACCGTTTAAATACGGTATGTGAAGAAGCAAAATGCCCCAATCGTTTTGAATGTTATTCCAATCACACAGCTACCTTCTTAGCATTAGGTAAACAATGCACCCGTAATTGTGGATTTTGTGATATCGACTTTTCAAAAAATCCTAAACAACCTGAGATTGATGAACCAAGTCGTATTGCTTTATGTACACAAGAATTAGGATTAAAACATGTAGTTATTACTATGGTTGCACGAGATGATCTCATTGATAAAGGCGCCTCTCACATGGCGGCCATTATCCGTCAGATACGTAAAGAATGCAAAGAGGTAACCATTGAAGTATTGACCTCTGATTTTTCAGAGGACTATACGGCTATTGATCTTCTTCTCAAAGGACAACCAGATATTTTTAATCATAATTTAGAAACCATTGAAGCGTTAACCCCTAGGGTTAGACATAAAGCAACCTATCTTCGTTCTCTAAATATCCTTTCTTATGTAAAACAATCTCATAAAACGCAATTTATCAAATCTGGCTTAATGGTAGGCTTGGGGGAAACACCTGAGCAAGTGAAAAGAGCCATTGATGATCTGAAAATGGCCGGCTGTGATATCATTACCATTGGACAATACTTACAAGCAAATAGAAAAAAACTTCTCGTTAAAGAGTTTATTACACCTGAGCAATTCCAAGAATATGCAGATTACGGTCAAGAGGCAGGGATTAAACAAATGTTCTGCGGTCCCTTTGTCAGATCCAGTTATCATGCACATGAGGTCAAAAATCTCATGATTGAGATAAGAAATCATTGACTTGGCGGCCTATCCTACTTTTTGATGCAAGACGTTTGAGTCCTTCTCTAATTCTTCTTCGATTTCTTTGATTGTAGGAAGACTTGATTTTAACTCTTCAGGCAGCGCCTTTGTTAACATAGTCTCATATTCAATTGCTGCCATTGGCCTGTTAATGTGTCTAGAGACATACTCTGCTTCGATCTTCTTTTTGGTTTTGCATAATAAAATACCGATTGTTAAGTTGTCGTTAAAATGTTTTAATACGTCGTCCACAGCTGACAAGTAGAAATTAAGCTGTCCTGCATCCTCAGGTTTAAATGCACACGCTTTTAATTCAATGACAACGAAAACTCTAAGTCTCACATGATAAAAAAGTAGGTCAATGTAGTATGGGGTCACCTTCTACATTGATTTGATACTGTCTTCCCATACATGCAAATCCCTGCCCAAGTTCCATTAAAAAATTTTGAATATGGTTTACCAACCCATCTTCAAGATCCTTTTCTAAATGATCTTTATGGAATGTTAAAAAATCAAACAGGAAGGGATCTTTTAATGCTTGTTGTGCCAAATCTGATTGTGGAGCTGGTAAGGTGTTTCTGAAGTTCGTTATTGCTTTTCCCTCTCTCTTATACAACTTTGAAGCTATCCAGGTAAAGAGCATATCGCGGCTCCAGCCATGTTCTAATGTTTTATTAGCATACCGGATGTATTCTTCAACACTGTCGAGTTTTTCCATCAAAATAAAATGATATGACTCCAAGGAATTTGAGCCAAAATCCCTAGGTGTTCAAGCTCATTAAATTGTGCCACTGCGGGTGGCACTAATTTATATTCCAGATAAAATGCCCTCATTCTGAATACGTTACGTCTTGAGAACCCCTCTTAGTCCGGGAAACTCATTCTGTAAGTCCTTGGCCAGTTTATCAATAAATTTGCTGCCCAGCCGCTACTTTCCTGTCTTTCAACGATTGTTTTCCCAACTGTCCAATATAGACGGACAAGTTTTTTGTTAGCAGCGGTGATTGCTCTTAACTGACACTTTTGGATTTGCTTCTTAAGCTCTGTCAAAGTTGTTGCATATTCTCTATTAGAGAATAATCCGATCCCTTCGTTTTTAGCAGATAGATTTTTGATCTTCTTTTGGCATTTCACCCTCAATCATAACAGCGCTTTTAACCCGTTACTTAAGTTTTACATCCAGCTATCTTTGATTCAGTTTTTGCTTACTACAAAAGCAGATGAGCATTGAGCCTTTCCATTTTACAAAAAAACGTTATTTTTAACCAACTACGTAACATAGGCTATGGCAGACAGAGGGATTAAATGTCCTAGACAGAACTTGAATGGACAGGCCGCACTTCCTTGACAGTGCCAACTTCATGCAATGTATCTAACATTTTCATTTGT
>PSRO01000007.1 GCA_003176115.1 Chlamydiota bacterium
GCCCTTACGTGCTTTTAAGGGCATTATTTTATACAAGGGCTTCTTTATTTTCTAGTTTCGAAAGAGCTCTATTGCAACTCAACAAGCAAAGCCCATGGAGTAATCTCTTTTGATCAATTTGTCTATAGCAACTCCAAACTCTAAACACTTTATCTTAATAAAAAGATCTAAAGATCTTAACCACTGTTGTTGGATTATTTGCATCAATTTATTTGTTCCAGAAGAATGGACATAATAATAAAGAATAAAGGTGCTTTCTCTTAGTTGAAAAAGCTGTTTTTCTTTGCTATTTACCACTTAAGTGTCAATTTAAGTCTTGTCTATTACAAATTAATTATACGTTTTTTATATTTTTTTTACATCCTGGTCGATTAAATTAATCAAATGGATTAATTCTTCACGGTTTAACTTTTTGATTTGATCCTGATCTGTGAATTCAATAACTCCTTCCATAAGTGCTTGTTTTTTTTCGATCACTTTATGAATGTGTTCTTCAATAGTGTTTTTAGTAACTAATTTAAACACTTGTACTCCCCGATTCTGCCCAATACGATGCACGCGATCGGTTGCTTGATTTTCACGTGCTGGATTCCACCAACGATCGTAATGAATAACAACAGATGCAGATACAAGGTCTACTCCAACGCCTGCTGCTTGTAGAGAAGCAACAAAAACTTCGCAAGTAGGGTCCTGTTTAAATCTATCGAGCATCTCTTTTCGATTGCGCGTACTTCCTCTAATAGCCGCAAAGCCAATATTTTGTTCTTTGAGATATTTTTCAATGAGGCTAAGCATATTTAAGTATTGTGAAAACACGACAAGTTTTTGACCACTATCTCTTGTCTCTTGCAGTAGTTGGACAAATAAATCCCATTTTCCTGACCGATGTTTATGAAATTCATCAAATTGTTTATTGATTAAACAAGGATGATCACAAATCTGTTTTAGAGTAGATAACAAAGCAAATACATGCAGATAGGGAAGTGGTTTGCTTTCATCTTCTATTTGCTGCATAAGTTGACTTTTCTGTTGAAAAAAAGCAGCCTTATACAGATTTTTTTGCTCTTCAGAAAGATCGCAATAAGAAATTTCTTCAATTTTTTCCGGCAGCTCTAATAATACTTCTTTTTTCTTACGTCGTAAGATAAAAGGATCGACTAATCGTTTGAGTAGCACTTTTCTTGCTTGGTCTTGTCCTTTTTCAATCGGATTTACAAATAGATGTTTAAAATGAGCCTCTTGAGGCAAATATCCCGGCAAGATTACTTCAAATAAAGATCTTAGCTCAAGCAAACTATTTTCAATAGGAGTTCCGGTTAATCCAAGGCGCATGTGCGCATTAAGGGTTTTTAAAGCTTTATGTGTTTGGGATTGGGAATTTTTTGCATTTTGCACCTCATCAAAAACGATAAGATCAAAGGTATACTGAGAAAGAAGGGTCTTCTCACTACGCAACACACCATAAGAAGTTAATAAAAGATCTGCTTGTGTCGTAAAAAGATCAAAATTACGCCCTACCCCATAGAAAGTGAGAACTCGCACTTCTGGCAAAAAATTTTTCAATAACTCTTCCCAATGGTAAATAACAGAGGTAGGACAAACCACTAAAAACTTAGCTCTTTTTTGTAATTCGTTAAATACAGCAGCAATAAGTCCCATGGCTTGGTGTGTCTTGCCAAGACCCATTTCATCACAAAGCATCCCTGAGAGTCCATAGGTATATAAAAACCAAAGCCAATGTACTCCTGTTTCCTGATAGGCCCGTAACCTACTTCTAAATCCGGTTAGATCCATCGGGGTTTGTGTTTCAAATTGAGAAATACCCTCCAGCCATTTTCTGGTTTGCAGAGCTTGTGTAGACCTACCTTCTGGAGCTTTTATCTCTTCAAAAACGGTGATTCGCAACCAATCTAGCGTTGTACATCTTAGAAAAGATTTTGCATCCCATTGCTGTTTGCGAATTACCTTTAACCAATTAAAACGAGATTGTTTCAAAGTGATAAGGCCAGCTGGCGTAAAAAGATAAGGACGATTTTCTATGGTTGCTTGCCAAATCTCTTTTGCATCTACTTCTCCAAGCTCGCTAATAAACACAAGCTGCATACGCCATTGAAAGTGCTTGTTTTTTTTTATAGGCTCTAAATTACGTATCTCTACTTGCAGAGAATGTGGTTTAGTTAGCTCCTTTTGCAGAGTAATAATTTGGTCGACTAAAGTATCTAAATCATACAAGATAAAATTGGCCTCTTGCTCTTTAGAAATACAAGCGCTTGGCATGTATTTTTTCTTTAATCTCTGCTCAAAAGCAATCTCGTAAAATCCTTGATTTTCCACATAGGTAAATTCATCGAAGAATTGTACGTTTTTATCTTGATACTCGGGTAAAAGTTGTATAATGGATTGTATAAAAACTTGCTTGCTCTTCAGACTAATTTCATATCCACTTTTTAGAATAGGACAGATAGGGGAAAAGAACCTTTTGACATTTTCTAATTCTTCTCGATGCATCTGAATAAATTCTGCAACTCGATCTTTTTCAATCGTTAACCCTGAGTAGATAGAACCTGTTTGTAGCTGAGTACGCTTAGCAAAAAATCCTTGATTTTTTACATAAATCCATGCTCCAAAGTCACTGATTTTATCCTCTGCTTCAAGCATCTCTATAGCTGCTTCAAACCGCAGCTGCTTTGATGCTGTCACAAAGAAGCGTAATTGAGATTCAATGGTGTAGACATGAGTTTGAAAGAGAGGAAAACTATTAAGCCACGCTTTGTGTTGAGAGACAAATTCTGAAACATCAGCTCTTTCAATAACTTTTGTAATACCATCAAATAACCAATTCTCCACTTGAAAAAACCCTTTCTTTTCTAAATAAACCCAGTTTCCAAATCGTGCAGAGGATTTTTTTTGTAGATCTTTTTTTTCAAAGAGATAGCATTCAATATGCAGTCTTTCTTCTGCATCAAAAAAAAGATCGTATTGAATACGATTATTCCCTGCATGAATCGGTTTATTTAAAAATCTCTGTAAAATAGGCGCATGCTTAAAAAATATTTTTCCAATTTTTTGCGCAGAAATCTCTCTTTGTTCAAAAATAGGATCTATTATAGCAGGGAAAAATCCTTTTCTAGGAATAAAAATAAAGTCTCCGACACCAATTCCCTTTGCTTTCTCTTCTTGTTGCTGTTTTTGAGATTGATCCATCTCAATAAAAAGTTTTTTATCCGATTCATTGTAACGAATAGCTCGAATGTAGGAATAGGGTTGTCCATGAACAACAAGCGGCGAATCTACTGTCTTTAAAACAGGAATCAACTGTGGCCAATGAACCTCTGAGAGATAGCACTCTATCTTTAGTACATCGGTAAATTGAACGGATAGCCAAGAGGGAAGATGCTTTTCCTTCTCTTCAAAAGAAATGGTATACGGTTTTTTACTCTCCTGAAGCAGCATCAGCCATTTTGCAAGATCGGACCAAAAACACAGTTCATATTTTAGTCGGTGGCTAGGATTTCCTTCTTTCCACAATTGCAACTCATCGAGAGTCAAATTAGAAAATTTAAGGGAGGTCTCCTCTGTTTCAACGGCTCGTTCAAAAAAAAGTGTATGCAAATATTTTTTCGTTGCAGCAGTTAAAGGCTCTATATGAAAAAGAAGTTTGTTCGTAGAGGATCTGATTTCATAAGCTTCTTCCTTTTTTCGTAATGCCTTTGCCTCATATCCATGTCGATTGCAAAAAATTTGACATAAGCAATTCCAAAAGCTATGACGAAAGCGCACATGCAAAGGCTGAAGATTTCCATTAAAAATAGTTAAGTACGCAGCAGCAAGATGTGCACAAGATTGCGTCTCTTCAGCTTCATTGCAGGAACAAAATCCCTCTAAGATTTTTCCTTGATCATCTATATGTAAAAAGGGGGAGAAAGAATGCGCACTTTCTTTATCAAATATTTCTATTTGATATGTCGCTTCTGAAAATAAAATTTTTTTAACAGACTGCTCTAATAATAACTGCTCAGCTTTTATTAGATTTTTTTGCAAAAAAGAAAATTGAGACATGGTAATTTTTCAGCTAGATTTCTCCTTATTTGCGAGCATGCCTAGCTATCGATATGTTTGCAATATGCTTAAAAAATTTAAGACAATTCCACGCTACCCGAAAATACTTGGCAAACCTCTGCTAACATTTGTATATTTCCGCTTGCAGAAATAAAGAATTCCATCTGTTTAGAAATTTTATCAGAAGCACTTGCTATCAAAATAGGCTGTGGGGGGTTAGAGAGCTTACTCACAACAAATGCAACAGCAGCAAAGCCCGTGCCACAAGAAATGGTTTCGTTTTCTACTCCCCTTTCATAAGTACGAACAACAAGCTGGTTATTTAGAAAGCTAGCAAAATTTACATTTACCCCTTCAGAAAAAGCCGATCGAATTTTTTGCGCTTTTTTTATCAGATCGATTTGATTGAAAGAAGGCAAAAAAATAACGGCGTGAGGAACACCAACTTTAACTACATAGACAGCGAATTCATGGATTTTAATCGGCCAATGAGAAATTAAGGGTTGCTTTAAATCAACCCCTATTCGGCCTTCTTTGCGCCAGCAGGTAAATACACCACTTCTTGTTTCAATCTCAATAGGTTCCTGCGCCATTTCATAATCAGCAACGCATCTAATCCCATTGCCACACATGTCAGCTTCACTGCCATCGCTGTTAAAGATGCGCATTTTTAAGTCTGCGCATTTAGAACCCTCAAGCAAGAGCACCCCATCTGCCCCTATTCCCAAATTTCTATCACAGATCCTGGGTATTTGAGCAAAAAAAGCACTCTTCTCTATAGGAGATTTTCTTTGATCGATCAATATAAAATCATTACCAATTCCATGGTATTTAGTAAAAATCACGCTTCTAGATCTTGATAGCTAGAAACCACCTTATCAAGCAGACCAAATTTTAAGGCCTCATCTGCACTCATCCACATATCACGATCTAAGGCTTTATCAATCTCTTCTGCTTTTTTCCCCGTTGCTTCCACATAAATATCTACAATTCCCTGTCTGGTTTTCAAGATTTCTCTTGCTTGAATTTCCAAATCGGTCGCTTGTCCGCGAATCACTGAATGGATAGAAGGTTGATGAATCATAAAACGGGAATGAGAAGTCGCAAAGCGTTTCCCAGGAGCAGCACATAGACTTAAGACAGAACCCATAGAAGCAGCAATTCCTGTAACAAGCGTTGTGACAGGTGAAGTGATCATCTTAACCTGATCCCAAACCGCAAAACCCGCATCAACTGATCCGCCTGGCGAATTAATAATAAATAAAATGGGCTTACCTGGATCCATTAATTCCAAGTACCATAATTTGCGAATTGCATCACGAGCAGTATTGCTATCTACAGCATCACAAAAGAAGATCCTTCTGGATTTAAGTAGCACTTCATCAATCTTATCATCGAGCGATCCTAAAGGGAATTTCTGATTCGCTTCCTGCCTTTGGCTCACTAACGACATAAACACCTCATTTTTTTCAGTCTCATTTTTTTAGCATCTGGCAAAAACATTATCTAGGGTTGCATCCTTTTTTTCAATCAAAGATCAAATCTGGATATAGAGGGAACCGTTGTAATAAAACACTTATATGTTTTTGCATCTCCTTGAGTACAGAAGAGTCAATCTCTATGAGAGAACGGCTGTTTCCTCTTTCTGCTTTAGCAGGTTTTGTAGCTTTAAGCAACAGATAAATCCAATCTGCAATTTGCGTCATCTCCTGCTCTTTCATTCCTAAAGTGGTTAAAGCAGCTGTTCCTATACGTACCCCTGAGGTAAACCAAGGTCCATTTTTATCAAAAGGTATACTATTGCGATTCACTGTAAAATGCGCCTGTCTAAGAGCATTTTCCGCTTGCAATCCAGTCAAACCAAGAGAGGATGAAACCTCAAAAACCATCAGATGGTTCTCTGTTCCTCCAGTAAGAACATGAATTCCATGATGAATTAATCCGTTTGCTAATGCTTGAGCATTTTTTACTATTTGCTCTGCATAGACGCAAAAAGAAGGTGTATTTGCTTCTGTAAAAGCCACAGCTTTAGCAGCAATCACATGAGGTAGCGGCCCTCCTAAAGTAATCGGGCACCCCTTATCAACCACTTCCTTGAACTCTTTTTGACATAGAATCATTCCCCCTCTAGGCCCTCTTAGAGTTTTATGAGTTGTTGAAGTAATCATTTGCGCATAAGGAACAGGGTTATACTCTCCCACCATCACCTTTCCTGCAACAAGACCTGCAAAATGTGCCATATCTACAAGCAAAACAGCTCCTACGCTATCTGCTATTTCACGCATTTTAGCAAAGTTAATTTTCCGTGAATAGGCTGAATAGCCAGCAATCAAAATAGCGGGTTTTTCCTGCTTTGCAATCTCACTGATTTTTTTATAATCCAATAAATGGGTATTAGGGTCTACTTCATAGCAAAAAGCCTGCATCATTTTAGCAGAAATATTGTGCCGATACCCATGGGTTAGGTGCCCTCCGGAGTTAAGAGACATCCCCAACACTTTTTGATTCACAAGGAGCTGGCGTACTTGTTCGTACTCCTCATTAGAAAGATCATTAATATTTTTTTTACCTAACCTCTCTACTTGCTTATTTTGGATACGCGCCACCAAAATCGCCCAAAAAGCCACAAGATTAGCATCTGCTCCTGAATGAGGTTGCACATAGGCATGTTCACATTGAAATAGGGCTTTTACTTCACCCACACAGGCAGCCTCAATAGCATCAATGTTATCACACCCCGCATAAAACCGATGATAGGGACACCCTTCTGCATATTTATCCGTAAGCCAGTTTCCCATAGCTAACTGCACAGCTTCAGAGCAATAGTTTTCAGAAGCAATCAGTTTCAAAAACTGGCGCTGATCTTGAAGCTCTTGAATCATCTTTTCTACAATAAAGGGATTATTTGTTTTTAAATGGTCAAATGCTGCCATAAAAGCAATTGCACTGTTTTTTCTTTGTTCACGAGGAACTCTATTAAAATAGTTCTCTAAATAAGACATTGATCCTCCCGGCTACCATAATGCGACCTTGTTTTTATCACATTTAGCCAAAAGAAGAAAATACATTTGCGTATGCGTTGTGCTTTTGATGGTAGAATAGATTTTCTTATATTCTAGTCATTTTTTTGTTTTCGAAAATTTCTTTTGTTGCGATTATCATGTTTCTCACCCTTATCTTATCCGCCTTTTTCGCAAAAAAGGAACAATGCGTCGTATTTTATTTCAAGATTTAATGAATTATAAGGCTAAAATCGATAATGCTCGCCGCAAAACTTTAGATGAGTTATCAGAAGAAACCCAGAGTTTAGACATGGGGTATTAAATGACTAATGTTATCGTAATCTATGATTCATGTGTTTATATCTAGCTCCTCTTCGCGATCTATTGATGCGCCTTGCTTTGACCGATCTTTAATCAGGCAAAATGGACAAAAGATATTCATCGAGAATGGATATGCAATCTTTTAAGAAACCGCCCTGATTTATTAAAAGAACGATTGGAGAATCTGAGTCATAGCCTTTATCTGCTTCAAGTAGGGGTACTTTTCCCTGATTCCATACTTTGTTAATGAAAGGAGTAACTTTTCTAAGCAGAGGGATTACTTGCTTTTTTTCATCTCCAGATGCTGAGGTAATTGCAAGAGGT
>PSRO01000076.1 GCA_003176115.1 Chlamydiota bacterium
CAAGAATTTGAAACAAAATGGATGAATCAGCAAAGTATTCGTGTTCTTGCTGTCTAAAAAAGGTGACAAGATCACAGTCCTCAGATGAGTTTACTCCTGGAAAATATTTTAGATATTTCTATTTCCTTGATACAAAAATCGAATTCTTGGAATAAAACTTCTATTGGAACAAAAGTCCTGTGTTTATGCTTACCACGCACTTTCTGTCTTTCACTACACAATCATATTAAAAATATTTAATAAGCAATGCCTAGAATCAGTTACTTCTTAAGGAGGATCTCCTTCAGCTCCCCCTTCATACCAGGTGCGTAAGTTTTGTATAGATTTAGCTAGACACTCTGTAAGAGCTTTCTGTGCTTGTTTTTTATCAAGACCTTGAAATGCTTCATAAGAAATCGGGCTGCCGAATACGCAGGCGGTTTTTCCCCATAATTTAGGGAGTTTTCTTTCTCGTTTCCAAATGGAGAATGTTCCATGAATATAAGCAGGAATTACAGCTGTTTGAGAACGAAGAACTAAAAAAGCAACTCCAAATTTTAATTCTCCTAACCGATCTTCATAAGCTCTTGTCCCCTCTGGGAAAAGAATCACTTTTTTTCCAGATGCTAAAAGCTCCTGTATATCTTTAAAGGCTCTAATATTACTTGTATCCCCTTGCACTGGATGAGAGTTCAATTTTCGAATTAAAGAGCCAAATAGAGTATATTTAAATAAGCTCTCTCTTGCTAAAAAATGCACTTCTTGTGGCCAAGAAATGGCTAAAATGGGGGGGTCATAAAAAGATGTGTGATTTGCTGCAATGATTGCAGCTTTTTTATATACATGCTTTAGCCCATATACTTTATGTCGATAAAGAATTTTAAAGAATAGCCATGTGAAAAATACTACTATACGATAGAGAAAAGAAAGAGAGTTATCAGATGCCCAGCTAGGTTTTATCATGGGATTTTTTCAGGATATTTTTCTGCGAAAAATTGAATAATTTGGTCAACCACTTCATTTAAAGTCAATGTAGAGGTATCAATTCTATAGGCATCTGGGGGACATTTTAAGGGAGCACTTAATCGATTAGAATCATAATGATCTCTCTTTAACAAATCCGCTAGCATAGATTGCCTAGCTAATTCCATTTCTTCTTTAGGATACTGGGCCAATAATTCCGCTAGACGTCTTTCTGCTCGGACACGTGGATCCGCTGTTAAAAAAATTTTAACTTCCGCTTGAGGGAAAACAACAGTTCCCAAATCCCTGCCTTCGAAAACAAAATCTCCTTGAGTAGCACATTGCCTTTGAATATCCAATAGTTTAGAGCGAACACAATCTATGGCAGATACTTCCGATACATGAGAGGTAACAAGGTGAGATCGGATCTCTTCTGTTACATCTTTATCTCCTACAAAATATCTTTTATTATGCTCTTTTGTTTCAACCCTAAAAGGAAACTGATCGACTAACTGTTTGATCTCTTCTATTTGTTCAATTGCGATTTGAGAGTTAAGCAAAAACCAAGTAAACGCTCGATACATAGCTCCCGTATCAAAATAGGTAAAATGCAATCTTCTAGCTACTTGTCTTGAAACGCTTGTTTTACCCGTTGCCGCAGGGCCATCAATAGTAATGATCATAATCTAATGCATCCGCAAAAAGAAATATATAATAGGTGTAGTAAATAGTAAAGAGTCTACCATGTCTAAAACGCCTCCTAGTCCAGGTAGAGCATTGCTATCTTTAACAACAGCATCTCTTTTCAAAAGAGACTCTGCCAAGTCTCCAATTTGTCCTAATATTCCAATGAGCATCCCCAGCCATATTGACTCTGAAAAAGAAAGATGAAACCATTCTGCTTGCAGGTAAACAGCTAGTTTATGAATAGCTACGCTCGCACAAACAGCGCCAATAAATCCAGCGATTGCTCCTTCTACTGTTTTCTGAGGGCTTAAAGAGGGACATAATTTATTTTTTCCCCACAGCCTTCCTACAAAATACGCGCCTACATCGGTAATTTTTGTGACAACAATCAAGTACAAAAGCCACCAACGCCCTTCCTGAAGGAATCCTTGATGGGGATTAGGGTAAAGAACCCCTAAGATTAAGCTTAAAGGAACTGCTACATAAATAATTCCAAAGAATTCGATAGCAATCTCATTCAAAGCTCCTAATGTTTTTTTAAAGCGATGTATAAAAAAAGCAATAATACCTAATGCTACAACCAAAATTGGCAATTGAGGAAGATCTACAAAAACAAGCGATATATATAAAGCAATTACTTCCAAAATTGCTATAGCCATCATCAATCGCGTTGCTGGACGCCTTTTTTTAGCAATGGCCAACTGCGCATATTCCCAAACCCCAGTAGCAGAAATTCCGGCTACAAAAAACATTAATAAAAGGCTAACAAAAGGCAAAGGGGAAAAAACAATTAATGTTGCAACACAAATCCCTACGGAAATAGAGGTCATTAATCTGGAGCTTAAATCCGCCATTCTCTTTATGGTCATAGACCTCCAAATCGCCTTTGACGTTGTTGAAATTGATATAAAGCTTTTATTAGCTCTTTTTCAGAAAAATCTGGCCATAACACTTCCGTGTGATAAAATTCGCTATAAGAAAGCTGCCAAAGCAAAAAATTGCTTTGCCTTCTTTCTCCACTTGTACGAATGAGAAGATCTGGATCAGGCCAGTAAGAAGTATCTAAATATTGAGCAATGAGTTGCTCATTAATTTCAGATCTACTTAAACATCCACTTTGAACATCCTCTACGATATTAACAAGCGCTCTTTTAATGTCATCTCTACCACCATAATTGATGGCTAATACTAAATCAATTCGGTTACAATTTTCGGTTGCTTGCTTTACATCACATATAGTTTGATAAACATCTTTAGGTATTTTAGTAAGATCTCCAATTGTCTGCAACCGAACTTGTTCTTTAATCATTTTAAAACAAAACCTACGTAAATAAATTTTACATAGATACATTAAACTATCTATTTCTTGCTGCGATCTTTGCCAATTTTCTGTAGAAAAAGCATAAACCGTTAATACTTTTATATTCCATTTAATTGCAGCGATTACAATGTCAATAATAGTTTTAGCGCCTTGCCAATGTCCCATCATAGCAGGTAAGCCATTTTTTTTAGCCCATCTCCTATTCCCATCCATGATGATTGCAACATGGTTTGGGAGCATATTTTTATCTAGATCTAAAGGATCTTCCAAAGTACTTGGAGCATTTAATGTCTGCATAGTAAATTATTTTTTAAAGAATTGCTGTAAAAAAAGAGTGCTCTTTCGATCAGGACCCACCGAGACCATGCTAATGGGCACATCTATTAATTCTGAAATTCGCTGAAGATAATACATAGCTTTTTCTGGAAGCTTCTCATAAGAGGACACCTGAGACGTTTTTTCTCTCCATCCTTCTAGAATTTCATATATAGGCTCAGCGCGTGCTAAATCTTCAACTAAAACAGGAGGAGATTCCAAAATGATCCCATCTAAACGATAGTGTGTACAAATTTTAATCTCATCTAATGTATCTAAAATGTCTAATTTGGTTAAAGCCATTGAATCGAGCCCATTTAATCTTGCAGAATAACGAACTAGACAAGCATCAAACCAACCCATGCGTCTTGTTCTTCCTGTTGTTGTCCCTATTTCACGCGCTTTAGATGCAACAAACATTTTCTGTTCTTCCTTTGTAAAAGCAGTCGGTAGAGGTCCCTCTCCTACACGCGTTGTGTATGTTTTTACCACACCAAGAACATGGTCAATCTGCGTTGGACCAATTCCCGCTCCTGCAGCAACACCAGCTGCAATTGTGCTAGAGGAAGTCACATAAGGATAAGAGCCAAAATTGTTATCTAAAAGAGTACCTTGCGCGCCTTCAAACAATACTTTCTTTCCCATTTTAAGAGCTTCAGCAATCCACTCTTCAACAGGCGCCATAAAAGGTTTCAACTTGGCAGCTAGTTGATGACACTCTTCTAATAAAGAATCCAATAGCAGCGGTTCTTTTTTAAAAATGATTTGCAACTCTTGATTTTTTGAAAAAAGTGTGGTCTGTAGCCTTTCTCTTAAAATATCTGGTCGTATAAATTCTGCTAATCGAACCCCTATTCGGCTAGATCGGTCTGCATAACAAGGTCCAATCCCTTTTCCTGTGGTTCCAATGACTTGATCTCTCTTCTGCTTTTCATACAACTTATCTAGTAGTTTATGATAGGGAAAAATCACATGAGCGTAATTAGACAGCCACAACCGATCTGTAAAATCAACCCCTTCTTTTCTTAAACAATCCACTTCCTCTAAAAAAGAAGCTGGATCAATCACGGTACCACCTGTGATCAAACACTGTGCATTAGGATGTAAAATGCCCGATGGAATTAAATGAAATCGAAGCTCTTGAGCATCTATTAAAATAGTATGTCCTGCATTATTTCCTCCTTGAGCTCTAACAACAAAGTCCGCTGATTTTGCCAATATATCCGTAATTTTCCCTTTCCCTTCATCTCCCCACTGAGTCCCTACAACGATAATGCTAGACATATTTCAAAACCTTCTAAGTCGCGATTGGTTTTTTTTAATAAAAAGAAGAGTGTAGCAAATGCCTGATTTGAATCGATGGTTTTTCTGTAAAAAATGCTCCTGTCAAATAGCCTAACCATGAAGCATCTCTATTTCTCAAAAATGGTATTTTTTAATGGACTTTTTTAAGTATGGGTCAAGGTTTATAGGAATTATAAGCACATGTGTAATGAATGTTTTTTGAATGCAAGATAACTCTTGAATAAAAAAGTACCTATCTTTAAAATAAATCGTTTACGCTCCTCTTTAAACTTAAGAGCTCTCACTATCATAAAAAATTCTTTAATAGACAGAATCGAGCACTATCCGTATTCTAAATCTGTTAAAATCTTTTAGATCTCAATTGGGAATTTACATGAAAAAGCAAAAAAAATGGCAGTTATACCTAATCTTTGTTGTTATTGCTCTTACCGTATACAATATATTGCCTACTGTTTTTTATTACACTAAACCTTTAAATCAGCCTATCGAAGAAAAAAGAGCAGAGCAAATTGCCGTATCTATTTCTGAAAGAGTGAATCGACTTGAGGAAGAAGCAGAAAAATGGCTGTATTCTTTTTGCAACCTGATCGAGGTAAAACCACAAGCAATAGCTCTTGATGCTCGGCAACCTCAGCTCATTACTGTTTCTTTTAAAAATATAGAAGAAGCCAACCTATTTCGTACTTATTTGCCTAGAGCTGGTCAACTGATTCCTTTTTTACCAGCTCAGCTATTTTTATATGAAGATAACGATACAAATAGCAGAACGGTTGTTGTACAAAGACGCATTCCTATTCACTTTGATGCCCATACCGATTATCAATTCTCCCATAAGTTGGACTCTTTAGGAAAACCCACTCCCTTTTATGAGAAGATCGTTCAAGACCGTGCTCTACAAATAGCCTCTTCTATTGCCGGCTCCACACAAAATGCTCTTTACCTACAAAATGCTGTAAAACAAACAGGCATAGTCCAAGAAGATCAGTTTGTGCAAATCGCTAAAAATATTCTTAGTTTTACCAATGTATATGGAGAGAGCTCTTTGATCACTAAGCGCTATTTTGCTAGCTTTACTCAATGTAATCTAGATGATCGCTATAGTTTCATGCAAAACTGGATGCAAAGCTTAGATTCTCTACAAACAAAACTCTCAAAAGAAAAAGAACAGCTACAAAACAAAGGACTACAAGCAGAAAAAACAACTATATTTTTAACTACCTTAGAACAGCAAAGACTCGAATCTTTAAATGATAAAACGCAAGCTCTTAGGCAAGCTACCCAAATTATCAAAAAACATGTAGATCTATTTACTGCAGCTAAAAATCCTTTGTCTTATGAAGATTTGCGAAAAGATTTAACCCATCATAATACCCAAACAACAATTGCTCTAGAAGGATATCATCCTTTTATTAAAAGTATTTCTATTGATTGGAGTCAAGAAAAAATCTTTTTAGATCTTTATGAAGATGTAGAAACAATCAGAGAAAAAAACCTACAACAGCCTTCTTATCTAACCGACCAACCAGATCAATTGATGTATAATGAAATCGCTTTCATTGCAAGATCATCAGATGAGATGATTTCTCCTTTTCAAGGTCGTTTTGAAATCACACTAAATCAATTAGCTAATAGCAAAAGCTTTCTTGCTATGAACTTAGGCCAAATTGCGCATAAAATGTCCTCCCAAATTAAAGAAACTCTTCTGCGCTTCTGGCACCCCATTCATCCTGATCTACAACGCAATGCATTGCCTATTTACGACTATGATACTTATAAAGCCCTTCCGCCTGCAGAGCAAAAACTAGCTTTAGTTATCTATGCGCCAGCTGGCTATAATGCAGTCCCTGTGCCAGGGTTTCGCACCCATTCCATTTATGTAATCGCTAAGGGCATGGATAAAATTTTATCCCGTTTGCAAAGCGAGAGTCAGTCGGCTCAAACCAATCAATTTATGCAAGATTTTAATCAGCTCCGTGAAATTTTACAAAAAAGCGGTTTTGTAAATTATTCTACAGCAGGTTATGGCTTTGACCCTGAATTTAGTCAGGATCTGATTTTTGAACAGGAGAACTACTATCAAATCCTGCTGAAATCAACAAGGGAAAATTTTAAAGTTTCTGGAACAAAGCGTTTTGCCCTATTAGAACTTACTAATCTTGAACAAAGGCTGCTTACTGAAAATAAAATTTTCAATCAAATGCATGAAGACCTTCTTAAGTGGCGAGATGATTATTTTGCTGCCCAAAATCAAGCTAGAGGCGTTACTAAATACGATGTACCAAAACCTGTTCATAACGTTTATTGGAATAATCTCTGCTTAAGTGTAAAAAAATATTTTAGAGGTGATGATCGTAAGATTTTACATTGGGGATTAGACCTCTCAGGTGGCAAAACCGTTCAACTAGAGCTCATTGATCATAATGGGAAAACAGTAGTAGACCCGATGGATATCAAACAAGGAATCAATGAATTATACGCTCGCATAAACAAAATGGGCGTATCAGAGGTAAGCATTCGCCAAGAAGGCAACACTATTGCACTAGACTTTCCCGGCGCACAAGGGTTATCCGCTAGTGATCTTGTAAAATCCTCTACGATGTATTTTCAAATAGTTAATGAAAAATTTAGCTCAAATAATACAGAGTTAGCTGACGCTACACAAAAATTTTTACAAGAAATTTGGAATGAAGCTGTAGTTACCAACTGTAAAGATGCTGAAGACATCCATCTCATTGCAAGCAAACATTTATATGGCGATTCTCTAGACTCAGAATTAGTACAGCCTCGTTCCGAAGCCGCTAAGACACTTTATGAGAATGGACTGCGTTTTGCTCTTAGCGGTTCTGTAAACGGCAGTTTTAATGAGACCTATTCTAAAATTGCCATGCTTAGAGGTAGCGACTTTGCCAGTTGGGATGGACAAACCCATCCTTTGCTTATTGTGTTTCGTAACTTTGCTTTAGAAGGTTCTCATTTAGAAGATATTCATGCCTCTTATGATCCTTCCAAAGGAAACTTTCTTGCATTTTCCGTTAAAGGTGCCTTCATCGATAAATCAGGAAACAAACAATATCCCCGCGACAATCTACTAGCTTGGACCTCTCAATTTTCTAAAGAAAAAATTCAAGGCACGGCTAGAGAAGCTTTTTCTGCAGGAAGAGGCTGGCGCATGGCTGTTATTCTCAATGGTTCTGTCATTAGTTCCCCTACCTTGGATTCAGAGCTGAAAGATAGCGGAATGATTACTGGAAGTTTTACTCAAAGAGAAATTAGTCAACTAGAGGCCGATCTTAAAGCCGGTTCTTTAAGTTTTACTCCTCATATTCTCGCTGAGAAAAATGTATCTCCAGAACTAGGAGCTAAAGAAAGAATGCAAGGTATTATTGCGACCATGATTGCCTTGTGCCTTGTTATAGCAGCTATGGTAAGTTATTATCGTTTTGGTGGAATGATTGCTTCAATCGCTGTGATTTTTAATCTATTGATTCTATGGGCCACATTGCAAAATCTACAAGCAACCTTGAGTTTAGCTGGAATTGCAGGAATTATTTTAACAGTTGGTATGGCAGTTGATGCGAACGTTTTAGTTTTTGAAAGAATTCGTGAAGAGTTTCAGACAACAGGTCGTATGGCTATGGCTATTCATGCGGGCTATCGCAAAGCCTTCTCTGCAATCCTAGACTCTAACGTCACTACAATTATTGCAGCTTTAGTTCTACTAAATTTTGATTCAGGACCTATTAAAGCTTTTGCCATTACCATGATTATTGGGATCATCTCTTCCATGTTCACTGCACTTTTCATGACACGCTTTTTCTTCTCTAAATGGGTAGAAAATCCAAATCACAAAAAATTGAACATGTTAAGTTGGTTTAAAACGGAAAATTTTAATTTCTTTAAGTATGCAAAACCCACATTATTTCTTTCTTTTTGCGTGATCCTCATTGGCTCTTTTATGCTGGTTACCCAACGCAATACCATTTTTGGTATGGATTTTAGAGGAGGTTACGCGCTTACCGTTGAACTAACTCCCAATATAGAAAACAACTATAGGCAATCTGTAGAGAATGCTCTTACATATGCCGGTGGTGCTACAAACAATGAAGTACAAATAAGAGAGCTTGCTCCAAATAATCAGGTTCGCATCTTTTTAAGCAGGAGTTTGCAGGAAGAGGGTCATCCCTTTGCAAATCTGCCTCTTGAATATCCCTTAAAAGAATCTAATTACCCTTATCAAACCAATCCGAAAATTGTATGGGTTGTGCAATCATTAGAAAAGTCAGGGCTTTCATTAACATCTTCTAGCCTACAAAGCTTAAATAAGCAATGGACAGAGGTAAGCGGACAACTCTCCGATACAATGCGTAACAATGCTTTGATTGGAATTAGCATCGCCATGCTATGCATTCTTATATACATTACCATCCGCTTTGAGTTCAATTACGCAATTAGCGCTATTCTATGTTTAGCTCATGATCTATTCTTTACTTTAGCAGCTATTGCCATCTTACATAAGCTACATGTTCCCATTCAAATTGATCTGAATACAATCGCAGCCCTTATGACTATCATTGGATACTCTTTAAATGATACAATTATCGTTTTCGATAGGATTCGAGAAGATATGCAATTTATGCGTAAAATGAGCTTAATTGACATCATAAATCACTCCTTGAACGTAACCTTGAGTAGAACCCTCATGACATCAGGAACTACCTTACTCGTGCTTGTTCCTCTGTTATTCTTAGGGGGATCCACTTTATTTGGATTTTCTTTAGTTATGGTTATTGGTGTTATTTTTGGAACTCTATCATCATTGTTCATTGCAGCCCCGCTGATGAAGTTTTTTTACGAATGGGAATTACAGAAACTAAGCAAAATGAAATTACATGAGCGATAGGATGCATGCATGATATTAAACTACTGCGATCCTATATGGGTTTATCCCAAAGTTGATCCAGAATGGCATAAAACAATTATTAAAGAGTTTAGCATTCATCCTGTTACAGCCTATGTTCTAGCTTCTAGAAATTTTAAAACTTTAGAAGAAATACATGATTTTTTATATGCTAAACTCCCCCATTTATTTGATCCTCATCTTTTCCCTGATATGGATAAAGCAGTCCATCGAGTACTGCAAGCTCTTTCTCAGGATGAAAATATTCTCATCTATGGGGATAACGATGTCGATGGAATTACAGCAGCAGCTCTTTTAACAGAATTTTTAAGATTTATTGATGGAAATGTTTTTTTCTATATACCTAATCGCAATTCGCTTAAACAAAGCTTAATTCTTGATGCTATTGACTTTGCTATTCAAAAACAATGTAAATTAATCATTACAGTAGACTGCGGCATTACTGCTGCCAACGAGATTCAAGAAGCCGTTAAAAAAAATATTGATGTAATTGTAACAGATCACCATGAACCCACCGCAAAACTACCTCACTGTATTGCTACGTTAAACCCCAAGTTATTTAATAGCACCTATCCCAATCGAAATCTTACCGGAGTAGGCGTTGCTTTCAAGTTAGCTCATGCTATTACAAATACCTTAATAGCAAATGGGTCTATTAGCCCTACAAAAGTTGATCTCAAACGCTACCTGGATTTAGTTGCCTTAGGTACAATTGCTGATATGGGTTCTCTTTTGGGAGAAAATAGAATCCTTGTACGTTATGGTCTGCGTCAAATGCGAAAAACCAGAAGAATTGGTCTTGCTAAGCTATTTTCTATTTGTAGTCTTAAACTAGGAGAGATCACTCCTATTGATATTGCCTCTAAAGTAGCTCCTCGCCTCAATAGCTTGGGAAGAATCGCAGATCCTCTTAAAGGAGTAGAGCTTTTATTAATTCGAGATGCTAATGCAGCAGAATCTCTAGCAAAGGAATTAGACTTAAATAATATTGAAAGGCAAAAAATTGAAAGACGTGATTCTGAAGATGTAGAGCAATATATTTTACGTAATCCTCAAATACTTCATCAAAAAGCCATTGTCATTTCTTCCCATAAATGGCATCCTGGAATCATTCCCATTATTACTGCTCGTATTGCTAAGCAATATAATAGACCAACTGTGGTTATTTCTATTGATCAAGGCTTAGGAAAGGGCTCTATAAGAACAATCCCTGAATTTCCTCTTTTACAACATTTGCGTGAGAGCAGCGATCTCTTGGAAAACTTTGGTGGTCATGATTTCGCAGCAGGCCTTACTATTAAGGAAGAAAACATTCCCGCTTTTAAAAAGCAATTTATAAAAGCCGCTAATCTTCAGCTTAAAGATCAGGACATCATTGCTAAAATCTATCTAAATGCAAATATTCAATTTGGAGATTTAACCTTTGATTTCATGGAGTCTTTTAATTTGCTTGAGCCTTTTGGAAATGAGAACCCTGCCCCGATTCTCTATTGCGATGCTAAGCAGATCTGGCCTCCAAAAATCGTTGGCAAAACGCATCTTAAACTCTACCTCGAACAGCAAGATCGCATGCTAGAAGGCATTGCTTTTGGAATGGCAGACAAGAGACAACGCCTACTTAAGAAAAAATTAATGCTACACATTGCATTTACCCCTCATATTAATAACTTCTTAAATAAATCAAGCATCCAGTTACAAATTCGCGACTTTCAGCTTGCTAGCTTCCCTTAAAGCACAAACGCATCTCATGACAAATCTTGATGCGTTTGTTTTGAATTTTCCAATAAATCAGGAAACGTCCTCGTCTATGTTAGAAATCATTTTATTCAGATAACAACTTTGATACTGTTTAATATTATCGATATGTACAATCCATGCAGATCCTTTACGACAAGCTTTTAATAAACCAATACGCGTTGCATAGTAAATTTTTTGGTAAGGCACTTTTAATAATTTAGCCGCCTGTTGAATCGAATAGTATCCTTGTTTATTATCAAATAGTAACTCCCCGTTATGCATAGATTTAGAACGAGAGTATTTCATTTTTTTATATTGGTCTAAATCTTCTATGTCGATAATCCAACGGGTTGGATTTTTATAAGCCTTTAACTTTTTTTGTTTAATCGCCACATAAATAGCTTGCCGTGTCACTTTATTAATTTTTGCCGCTTCTGATAGCGTTACAAATTTTTTTTCCCCATCTGCACATTCCATTGAGTTCATAGAGACACCTTTGATTTATAGTTATAATTAATTATAAAAAGTACATACTATTTTGTTAAAAGTAAAAATTATCTTTATTGCTAATTTAATTTTAAACTAAACAATGAATATTATAAAAATATAATTAACATTTTATTTTTTTATATACTCTATTTTTCAAAAACAAAAAAACCATGATTGAATAAAAATTTAAATCTTTCGAAAGGAATCATATTTAATAGTTCCTAAGTGTAACTTAAGCGTTTTTTAGTCCATAGCAAAAACAAATCTTATTTATTTCAACAAATTTTTGTTTTTTAGCAGAATCATAAATTATATGTATATGAAAAATTAAATTTTAATAAAAAAAGTATCAATTAAATCAAATAAATATATTTAAAATTAAATTTAAATCATAAACTTTTATAATTAATAATTACATAAACAATTTTTTTAAAAACCTAGAGATCTGACCGCCAAAAACGGAACAAAGATAAAATTTTTTAATAGATCTCTTGCATAACCAACAGAAGATCTGTAAAATGACTAAAATTTTAACAAAGTTTTCCTTTTATGAGATACGATAGTTTGAAAGAGTTTAGAAGCGAAGAGTTCCGCCGATTGACAGGAGTAAAGAGATACACATTCGAAAAGATAGTAAATATCTTAAAAGAAGCAGAATCCTCAAAGAAAACTCTTAGAGGTAGACCCAATAGATTGCCTATAGAAGACCAACTGCTTATGACTCTAGAGTACATAAGAGAATATCAAACCTATTTTCCCGTTGCAGCTTCTTTTCAGAAAGCGCTATCGGAATATTCGTTGGGTAGAGGATGTGCTCATTAAGCATCCTGACTTTGCATTGCATTTACCTATGGTAAGCGTCATGATTTTCGTTTATTTAAAGAATCCAAAGTAAAAATCCCTTCCAATACCAAAATAATTACAGATACAGGATATCAAGGACTAAAAAGCTTCAGGAAAAAACACAAATGCCCAAAAGAAAAACGAAAAAAACCCTCTAACAAAAGAAGCTAAACACAACAACCCATATCTAACTAGAGAACGTTATTAATGAAAATGTCATTGGCTTGCTTAAGCGTTTTACAATACTCTCTGACCGTTACAGAAATCGGCGCAAGCGTTTCTGTTTAAGATTTAATCTTATAACCGGAATTTATAATTGGGAACTTTAAAATTGAGTTATGCAAGAGATCTAATGTAAAAACAGACATATTAATAATTTCATTTCTGATATAATTATGGTTATATGATTTGCTTTCTATTTCAAATAATTACTATAAATTAAAAAGAAGCCAAATGGCCTCTATCGAGTTATGGCATTTTAAAAATCTCAATAATTCCCTTCTGAACCCACAACCTGTTCAAACAACCGAGAAAACTTAATGCTTGCTAAAGCAGCAAAAAAGAAGATAGCGGAACATTTGATCTTGCTCCTAAAGATTTAAGAGAAAATAAACGCCTTATGATTCCTATCTTAAAGTACTGAAAATAATGGTGTGGAACTATATTTTGCTTCTAAAAAACGGAAAAAAAGATCCTGAAGTTGTTTTTTCTGCCATGATGCTTTATCCCTTAAAATTCGCTCCTGCAAATGTAAAAGACAATGAAGCTATTGCGCTTGGCTACTGTGAAAAAAAATAGATTGGTATTACAATTTCTCTCTTTCTTAAAAAATTTCGGGCGATTTAGATATTAGATGTGCTTCGGAGCATAGCGGATAAATCGTGATTTTAGCTCCTCAATTTTTAATAAAAAATAAAAACCACTAAGTATTTACTTAGTGGTTTTTATAAAAATTTCATAGAAACTCTCGAATCATGAGATTCAGATTTAAGTTTATACAGCTTCGAAACGATGCACTTTTTTATTCAGATAGTTTTCTCGATATTCTTTAATATCATCTACGTGAACTACCCAAGCAGCTCCTCTGCGATGTGCTTTCATTAGTCCTACGCGTGTTGCATAGTATACCTTTTGAGCAGGCACATTTAATAGTTGAGCAACTTGATTAACGGAATAAAACCCTTTGTGGTTATCAAATAAAAGCTCTCCGTTATACATCGATTTCGTACGGGAATACTTCCCATTACGATATAATTCAAGATCTGCAAGATCAATTGTCCATCTTGTTGCATCTTTTTTAGCTTTAAGCTTTTTTTGCTTAATCGCTACATAGATTGCTTGTCGTGTTACATTGTTGATCTTAGCCGCCTCTGTAATCGACACAATCTTCTTACTTGAAGAATTTAATTCCTCTAATCCACTTTGGATCTCTTCTCTTTCCATTTTTACATATCCTCCAAAAAATCAAGATATCTTTTATCAAACTTGAAGCACCCATCAACTGCAAAAACCAATAACTAACAAATTAGAGGCGCTATTTGATTAAAATTAGTAATTAAACTATTTTATTTGTCACTTCGAACAATTATTATGGCATATAAATGAATTGAAATCAAGCATATATTAATTTTTTTAATTAGAATAGCTATTAGAAAAACGGAAATAGACAATTGCTTTTTTCTAGCTATAAACTTTAACTTTGTCATAAGCTAAAATTATAGAGTATTAAACAATTTTTTTATTATACTTAAAATCAAAGACTTAAATCATGCTTCGCTTTCTACTTATATTCGTATTAGTTGTTAAGCTGGTAGGCTTAGAAGCAATAGAGCCACCTAAATTAACAGCTAAAGAAACAAGGTTAAAAATAGAAGAAATATTAAGAGCCCACGTTTCTTATCAAAAGCTGAGCCCTGAACTCGTGAAAAGAGCCCTTAAAAACTACTTAGAAGAACTAGACCCTCTAAAAACTTATTTCCTTGATTATGAAATAGTTAAGTGGACAGATCCTTCCGAAGAGCTACTGAAAGCAGCCCTAGCGGAATATGAATTAGAAAAATTTACCGTTTTTGAAGAAATACACTGTCAAATGCTCCTTGCTATTGATAGGAGAAACTCTCTAGAAAAACAGCTTGAACAATCTTCTCTTCCTGAAGATGTTTCTCATTTAGAATTTAAAGATGTTACATGGGCAAAAAATGTAGAAGCATTACAAGAGCGCCTATTGCGAATTAAATCATTGCAGCTTCGTACTGCAACAAAAATAGACCCAGATATCCGCGATCGGTTTATGCAAAGACTAGCAAAAAGAAGACTCTGTCGGGAAAGCGATTTAAAAGGAAAAACAGACCAAGAAAGGCTGCGCATTATTCTATCCTATGTGCTTAAATCCATAAGCTCGGCTTTAGATTCTCAAACAATCTACTTTACACCCGCTGAAGCCAGCCAATTTATGATTCAAGTGCAACAACGGTTATTTGGAATTGGAGCACAGTTAAGAGATGATCTTAATGGGCTTACAGTAGTGCATATTTTAGAAAAAAGCCCAGCTAGCCTTCCTGATAAGTTAAAAATTGGAGATCGGATTGTCGCTGTAAACAACGAACCAATTATAGGTTTAGAAATCATAGAAGCTGTAGAACTTATTCGAGGACCCCAAGGATCTTCTGTAATTTTAACAGTGCTACGCGAGGTAAAAGAGGGAGAGAGCCTTAAAGAAAATAAGCTAAAAGTTGAGCTTATTCGCGGGGAGATTGTTTTAAAAGAATCCAGGTTGGAAACACAAATAGAGCCTTATGGCAATGGTGTGATTGCTACCTTACATCTATTTTGTTTCTATCAAGATAATCACAGCAGTTCTGCAACCGATTTAGCTAAAGCCATAGAGGAGATTAAGAAGAATCATCTTTTAAAAGGAGTTATTCTTGATCTACGTAATAATGCAGGAGGCCTATTAACCGAGGCTGTGGCTGTAAGCGGTTTATTTCTTTCAAAAGGGATTGTTGTTTCTATTAAAGATAATCAAGATAAGGTTTTTCACTTACGCAACTTAGAAAATAAAAAAGAGTGGGATGGCCCGTTAATTGTCCTTACCAATCGCATGAGCGCTTCCTCTTCGGAAATCGTAGCACAAACTCTTAAAGATTATGGAAGAGCCATTATTATAGGTGATCCTGAAACATTTGGAAAAGGAACTTTTCAAACCTTTACTCTAGAATGCAATAATTTTGGCAAAGTAAACCCTAAGGGAGAATATAAAGTAACTAGAGGTAGATATTATACAGCTTCAGGAAAAAGTCCTCAACTCGTTGGAGTATCAAGTGATATTGTGCTTCCTGGAGTATTATCTGAGTTAGAAATTGGGGAGAAATATTCCAAATATCCTGTAGAAACAGATCATATTGAGCCTCATTTTGAAGATAACCTTGCTGATATTCCTTTTATCCATAAACAAAGAGTTAGCAAACTTTATCAAGAAGATAGGCAGTCTGTTCTATCCATTAAAAATTTAGGTCTCTTGAAAAAAAATGCAGAACTACGAGTTGCTACTAACAAAAACTATCAGAATTTTTTGAAAGAAATAGCAAAGAAAGATGAATTAGGAGAGCCTACTTTATTCTTTGGTTTAAATGATTTACAATTAGAAGAAACAATTAAAGTAATGAAAGATTATATTTTATTAACAGAAAAAGAAAAGATGATTCTTACAGCTCCAGCTGCGTAAAAAGCCTTGCCTTCTATTTACTAATAGTGAAAAATCATTCTTTCTAAACCTCTTTTATTTTAAGTAAAAAATGAAAAAAGTACGCGTTCGCATTGCACCATCTCCTACAGGAGATCCTCATGTAGGCACGGCATATATGGCCCTTTTCAATTATATTTTTGCTCGTCATTTCGACGGGGAATTTGTTTTAAGAATCGAAGATACAGATCAAACCCGCTCTAGACCAGAATATGAAAAAAATATTTACGAAGCTCTTAAATGGACAGGCATTACATGGAATGAAGGACCCGATGTAGGAGGATCTTTTGGACCTTACCGCCAATCAGAGCGTACTGAGATCTATCGCAAATATTGCCAACTGTTAATCGAACAAAAAAAAGCTTATAAGTGTTTTGCTACACCTCAAGAACTTTCTGAAATGCGAGAAATGGCAGGCAAACTAGGAAAGCGGCTAGGTTATGATCGTAGATATCGTAATTTAAGCATGGAAGAGGTTGCCACACGAGAGAGAGAAGGACAGTCTTATGTAGTTCGCCTTAAGATCCCTTTATCTGGCGAGTGTGTCTTTGAAGATGCGGTTAAAGGACGGATCAGCTGTCCCTGGGCTGATATAGATGATCAGATTTTGCTCAAATCTGACGGATTTCCTACCTATCATTTAGCAAATGTAGTTGATGATCATCTCATGAACATCTCTCATGTAATCAGAGGAGATGAGTGGATGAGCTCAACGCCTAAACATATTTTTCTCTATGAAAGCTTTGGATGGACTCCCCCTGTGTTTATGCATATGCCTTTGCTTTTAGGTAAAGATGGTAAAAAACTATCAAAAAGAAAAAACCCGACTTCTATTTTCTATTACCGAGACAGCGGATATCTACAGGAAGCTTTTATTAATTTCTTAAGTCTAATGGGTTATAGTATGTTAAACGATAAGGAAGTCTATGGCTTAGAAGAGCTCATCCGTGAATTTGAACCCTCTCGCATTGGTACTTCTGGGGCCTACTTTGATATGCAAAAGTTAGATTGGCTTAACCAGCAATACTTGATTAATACTATCCCTGAAGGCGCCTTATGGGAAAGGATCAAGGGGTGGTCATTCAATGACGCTTTTATGCAAAAACTGATGCCTCTTTGTCATACGCGTATGAAAACCTTTGGTGATTTCATGCAGCTGTGCGATTTCTTTTTTCTTAACCATCTTGTCTATACAGATGAACTGCTCTGCCCTAATCAGTTGGCAAAAGAAAAAAGCGCCTCTCTTTTACAGGCAATGATTTGGAGTATGGATGCACAGGAAAATTGGAAACGCTCGGGGGTGGAAAAAGCTTCTCATGAGGTTTCTGAGAAATTTGACATCCATCATAAAAAAATGATCATTCCCTTATTGTATGGAGCCATTACAGGAAAACATCATGGACTGCCTTTATTTGACTCTGTAGAAATTTTAGGTAAAGATAGAACACGTGCCAGATTATTAAATGCTATTCAATACTTAGGCGGACTTTCTAACAAAAAATTAGATCTCTTGACAAAAGCAAGGCATACAAAAGATTGTAGGTCTTTATAATTCATGGGAGCTTCCATAAGAAGATTGCTCAGATGTATCTGAGATAATATAATGGCGTTGATATTCACCACCTGTACATGCACAAAGAAGCCCCAAGGAAACCCCTAAAATAAAACACTGTATCTTCATAACAACCTTTTGATTTTTTATGCCCATTCCCAAAGATTCTTCCGTTTGTAACCAGCTATACTCTCGAAAAAATCCAGCATTTATCTCTATTTCAGAGCGTATACTCTTAACAAAACCTGAGTCAACAAAAAAGACATTTCATTTTGTCCTAGATATCCGAAATACTGCTATTACTTTTAAACCAGGAGATGCTATTGCCATTTATCCTGAAAATGATCCCCTTATAGCGTTAGAAGTTTCTCAACTCCTACAACAAGATCTAAAGCAGCAGATTTACTATGCTCGCAGTAGTAAAACCCTTTCTTTATATGAGCTCTTAGTTAAAGAAAAAAACATATCTCGCTTGACCTCTAGCATGGTAAAAACATTTTGCTCTTATACACAAAATCCTCAAGAGAAAAAACAGCTAGAAGAACTATTACATCCTCAATCCAAAGAACATTTAGTCCAGTATTTAACCCAAACCAATGTAATAGATTTTTTAAAAACATATGCTCCTATAAACATTCCTCTCGAAAAATTTTGTGAAAACCTTTCCCCATTATTACCCCGATTTTATTCCATAGCCTCTTCTCAACTAGCTCATCCCGATCGTTTAGAACTAACTATTGTTTTAGTAGAAATGAAAAAAAATAACTGTATTCAATATGGGACAGGAAGTCATTTTTTATGTAACTTAGCCAAACTAGAAGAAACTAAGTTAGCTGTTTACATACAACCTACTATAGACTTTACTATTCCAGAAGATTCTACAGCTCCCATAATTATGGTAGGACCAGGAACTGGAGTAGCTCCTTTTAGGAGCTTTATTCAAGAAAGGCTCATTAAAGGACATACAGGGAAAAACTGGTTATTCTTTGGAGAAAGAAATCGAAAGTACGATTTCTTTTATCAAGATTTTTGGGAAAATCTAGTTACCACAAAAAAGCTCAATCTCGACCTAGCTTTTTCTCGCGATCAAGAAGATAAAGTTTACGTACAACACAAACTTCTTATGCAAGCTTCAAAGATCTGGCATTGGCTTAAAGAAGGCGCTTATTTCTATATCTGTGGAGATGCAAAACAGATGTCTAAAGATGTAGAGAAAGCCTTAGAGCAAATCATTTGTAGTCAAGGAAAGCTGAGCCAAGAAGAAGCCTTGATCTATGTCAAGGCCCTTAAAAAGCAGAAACGCTATGTGAAAGAGGTGTACTAATATTCTATCGTTGTAAGAATGCAAAAACACTGCAATCCATCGCCACATCCAAAATCTGTTAACCCATCACCAGAAGTGACTGTAAGGCCTACCTGGGAGATCTCTAGTTGCATTATTCTTGCAACAGATTGACGCATCTCATCGATGCGGTTTTGCAGTCTTGGCCTTTTGCCTTCAATGGTAAGAGCTACGTGTTGTACTTTTTGTTTCCTTAAAGCTTTTAAGGCATGTTCCAGATAGATCTGCGAATCGGTTACTCCTTCTTGATGACAGAGCTTAATAGCAATATCCCCTAAAATAGGAAGCCCTGTAACAGAAGTAATCGCGTTACAAATCGCATGAAATACTACATCTCCATCTGAATCTGCATCTAAACCAGGAACTTCTGGAAAGATTAACCCTCCAATGATGCAGGGTTTAATCGCATCCGGATCTAAAAATCGATGACTATCTTGACCAATCCCTACGCGCGTGTGAGACATATTTACGCTCCAATTCTAGTTTGTATTTTTTTCCCTTTTCCATGTCGTGTAATAGCTAGTTGAATTAACTGATCGATGAGTCGAGAATAGGAAAGCCCGCTGATCTCCCATAATTTAGGATACATGCTAATCCGCGTAAATCCAGGAATGGTGTTGATTTCATTAACTAAAAGTTCTTGATTTTTCGTTAAAAAGAAGTCCACTCGTGCCATGCCTTCACAACATAGGGTTCTAAAAACGGTCATTGCCATTTTTTGAACATGTGCAATCTGCTCTCGAGAAAGAGCGGCTGGAATATGTAATTTAGCTCCTTTGGCATCTAGATACTTTGCTTCATAGGAATAAAACTCATATAAAGGCTCTACTTCTCCTGGCAAAGAGGCCTGCAGATCTTCATTGCCTAAAACAGCACATTCGATTTCTCTTCCTTGCATGTACTTTTCTAGCAAAATTTTGCGATCATATAAAAAAGCATTTTTGACAGCTAAAAGATAGGTTTCTTTGTTACTTACCTTAGTTATTCCCACAGAAGATCCTGCATTGGAAGGTTTCACAAAGAAAGGACAACCTAATTCGAGAATAACTTCTTCAAAAGCTAGAACCTCTTGGTAATCATGTAGACAAATAAAGGGAGCTACAGGGATATGAGCTTGTTGCAAAAGACGTTTCATAACATCTTTATCCATACCAATAGCAGACCCAAGCACACCAGCTCCTACAAAGGGAATATTAGCCAATTGTAATAACCCTTGTATCGTTCCATCTTCTCCATGTGCTCCATGTAAAATAGGAAAAATCACATCTAACTGTAAAATTTCTTGAAATTTAGAATCTTTATAACTCACGATCTGTTTACATTCCTCAATCGGAACAATAGCTAATTTCTCTGTGAAGTTTTCTAATATTGCAGTAGAAAAAATCATTTTCCTCAAAGTTTCCTGCGTTTCTAGATGCCACTGGCCTTGCTTGTTAATGCTGATTAAAACCGGCTCATATTTTTCTAGATCTAGTGCTTCAAGAATATTTTTTGCTGAAATCAGGGAAACCTCGTGTTCTGTTGACTTGCCTCCAAAAAGAAGACCTACTCTGACTTTCTTTTTCATGATTTTACCTTAAGCACAACCGTTATGCCATGAGAGATCTTTATTTCTCAATAGCTATTTTACGCTATCCGCTTTGATAAAATCTCACAATTGAAAGACAAACATTTGACAAAACGATCTATTCTCCCTATTCTTAAGATTACTCAAAGGCTTAAATAGTATGCTGAAAATCACAGGGAATCATCCCCTCAAAGGTCAGGTAAAAGTAGCAGGCGCAAAAAATTCGATCACTAAACTTTTAGTAGCCTCTCTTTTATCCAATAAAAAATGCATTTTCCATAATGTGCCAGATATTTCTGAAGTAGAAATAACGGTTGCGCTTTGTCAAGAGATTGGATCTCAAATCGCCTGGGATCGCTCAAGAGGAATCATCGAAATTATCACACCAGAGCTCAAAAGCTGTTATATCCCTCAACGCTTTTCAGGTTCTAACCGAATTCCTATTTTAATGATTGGTGCTCTTTTAGGTCGCACCGATGAAGATATTATTGTTCCCACAGCTGGTGGATGTAATATTGGTAAAAGACCTATTGATTTTCATATTCACGCATTAGAAAAACTAGGTGCGCAGATTGAATATCGCCGCATGAAAAAAGAAGGGGCGTATTTTGCAAGGGCACATCATGGTCTAATAGGAAATATCATTACTCTACCCTACCCTTCTGTAGGAGCTACAGAAAATACCATTCTATCCGCTGTTAGCGCAAAAGGTACAACCGTCATTAAAAATGCAGCCATAGAACCAGAAATCGTTGATCTAATGCTCTTTCTACAAAAACTAGGAGTAACCATTGAAATGGATGTAGACCGTACAATCCGCATCCAACAGACTAAGGCTTTCTATGAAGTAGAACATACAGTTGTCCCAGATCGTACAGAGGCCGCTTCTTTTGCTCTAGCTGCTATTAGTACAAAGGGTAGAGTTCTAGTAGAAGGAGCTCAACACCAACCCATGATTTCTTTCTTAAATAGATTACGCGAGGTGAATGGAGGCTTTGAAGTGAAGAAAAACGGTATTGAATTCTTCTACAATGGCCCTCTACGCGGTGGCATTCATTTAGAAACCGATGTACATCCAGGGTTTCTAACCGATTGGCAACAGCCTTTTGTCGTGTTATTAACCCAAGCGCATGGAGCCTCTGTTGTGCATGAAACCGTTTATGAAAATCGTTTTGGATACATAAAAACATTAAAAACCATGGGGGCGGACATCCAACTATTCACCCAATGTTTAGGAGGTCGCTTATGTCGTTTTGCTGCACAAAATTACCAACATAGCATTGTAATTCAAGGTTCAACACCTCTTCATGCAGAAGAGATTTGTATCCCGGATCTACGCGCAGGATTCGCCTATGTCTTAGCAGCACTACTTGCCCCTGAAACTAGCCTACTTAGCGGCGTTCACTATCTAAAACGCGGTTATGAGAAAATTGTTGAAAAGCTCTCTTCTATCGGAGCTCACATCGAATACGTATCACAAAAAAGCGTTCCTATTCCCCTATCGGAATGCGTAGATACTCTTGCTCAGCTCTCTCAAGCAAAAGCAGCCAAATAAGTTTTTGTATTCACTCTTCTTGATTATTCAATGTGATACCATTTATCAAAATTAATCTGTGATTAAAGACCATGCTCTAGAGCATAATTTTTTTATAGCGCCTAGCTTATAGGACTACCGATCTCTGGTCGTCTTTTTATCTACTAGAAAATTGTCCTGTACAGAGGGGGTAAATACGTCTTTTTTCTAATGCGATTGAGGTTATCATCCAAGGCCTTAAAGTTAATAATCTCAAGTAGAAGGCGTTTATAAACCATACTTATTGTAAGAGCACTTTTTTTGCCCCATTTATTTTAAATACCCCCATTGTTTTTCCTGTAGAAGCATCTACATATTCATAAGGAGAACAGCTTCCCAACGATTCAAGAACATATTTGTCA
>PSRO01000080.1 GCA_003176115.1 Chlamydiota bacterium
AAAAGCTTTAGCGAAGAATCTTTTGTTCCTATAGAAGCAGACGAATGTATGATTCCTCCCAATTCTTTTGCGCTTGCTCGTAGTGTAGAGAAATTTCGGATTCCAAGAAGTGTGCTTGCGGTTTGTGTAGGTAAGTCTACTTATGCACGCTGTGGCATTATTGTGAATGTGACACCTTTTGAGCCTGAATGGGAAGGATATGTGACTTTAGAGATTTCTAACACTACACCTCTTCCTGCCAAAATCTATGCCAACGAAGGGTTAGCGCAAGTGCTATTTTATCAAAGCTCAGAAGAATGCTTAGTCTCTTATAGGGATCGAGATGGGAAATATATGAAACAAAAAGGGATTACTTTGCCCGTGGCTTAAAGTAGAAAAAAAAGAACAGATACTCTAAGTATGAAATTTTAGAGGGCTTTGCTAGTTATATGCGATCAAACGAACGGATAAAGGATAAAATCCATAAACCCATTCTTAGGAAAAATGCTTTTTTTCAATATGGATGGGTATTATTGTGTGTGCTGTGCTGTTGCTTTATGTATTTACATGCCATGAAAAAAAAAACACAGGTATTAGAAGTGCTTAGGTGTCAATTATACGCCCTTCAATCTGAAAAACAATTTTTATTGGAAGAAAAAGAAGATTTAAAGTTACAAATTAACTCTCAAAAAGACCCGGCATGGATTGAGTTAACATTGATGAAGGGCTTAGGGCTAGTTCCCGAAGGGCAATTGAAAGTCTATTTTACAAAGGATGAGTGATTCTTTGGGATTAACCTTTGCTATTTTTCTATTGGTTTTACTTCTCCTCTCTTCTGCTTTTTTTTCCTGCTCAGAAGTAGCATTGTTTTCTTTATCTTCGATGAAAGTCAAAGTCTTTAGAGCAGATGTAGATCGACGCAAGCAATTAGTTGCTCACCTGCTCTCTTCCCCCCGTGATCTAATCATTACGATTCTAGTATTGAATGTAATTACCAATATTTTATTTCAGAATGTCATATCTAGTTTATTTGGGGCTTTTTCCACATGGATTTTACATATTGGCTTGCCTCTTGTATTGACTTTGATATTTGGTGAAATGATTCCTAAATCCATCGGTCTTGCTAATAATGATGCGATTTCCTACCGAGTAGCTCCTTATATCTATCGAGTGCAAAATTTTTTTTACCCCGTTAGAAGAGTTTTAGTAGCTATTACACAATTTTTGATGAGATTATTATTTTTTTTCTTGAAAAAAGAGCCTGATATCTCAGTTGATGAATTAGAATATGCTTTAAAGGCATCTCGTCAGTTAGGAGTGCTAAATGAAGAAGAAGCAGAGCTTATACAAGGTTATTTACAATTAAGCGAATCTCAAGTCAAAGAATTGATGAGACCTAGGGCTGAGATCCTATTCTTTGATTTGGAAGAGCCCTTAACAAAACTTGTGCATATGTTTGTGGACCAACAATGTTCTCGGGTTCCTGTTTGTCAAAAGAATCTTGATTCTGTAATCGGCATCATGACTAGCCAAATCTATTTTCTTCATAAGGAAAAACTACATCAGCCAAAAGATATAATAGCTATTTTACAAAAACCCTTTTTTGTCTCTGAAATGACTTCAGCTCCTATGCTTTTAAGACAAATGCTTGATAGACAAGAGTTTTTGGCTTTAGTAGTTGATGAGTATGGGTCTGTATCGGGCCTAATTGCTTTGGAGGATTTAGTAGAAACAGTTGTTGGAGAAATCGCAGATGCGCGAGATGAAAAAGCTGAGTACACTTCATCTGGCAAAGGGATTATTATTACAAGCGGCAAACTAGAACTTTCTGAATTTGAAAAGATCTTTGGGATAGCTTTGCCGAGTATGAATAATATGATTACTTTAGGAGGCTGGCTAACAGAGCAAATAGGAGATATCCCTAAAGCAGGATTTAAACATATGGCCCATGGTTTTTTATTTCATGTATTATCCTCAGACCATAAACGTGTGCGTCGTATATATGTAAGACGACTAAAGATCTCCTCTTCAAAAGGAAACTCTTGATGCAATCTTGGAAGGCGTTTCTCTCCCTTACTCTTCTTTGTTTAGTTGTACAAGGGTTTTTTTCTATGACGGAAATGGCTTGTGTTTCTTTTAATAAAGTGCGCTTGCAATACTATGTTAGCAAGAAGAAAAAAAGTGCTCTTTGGTTAAATTATTTGCTAAATCATCCTGCTCTTTTATTTGGAACAACACTAATTGGAGTAAATACCGCTTTATTTTTTGGTTCGGAATGCTCGCGTCGTTTCTATGATGCTATTGGTTTAAATCCTGATTTTGCTCCTTTATCGCAGATCATTCTTGTTTTGATTCTTGCAGAGATCACCCCTATGTCTTTAGGTAGGCGTTATGCAGAGCACATGGTATTATTTGGAGTGCCTTTTTTATACTTCTTCTCTTTATTATTGCGTCCTATCATCTTTATTTTAGATCTAATTTGCAGATGGATTAATCATGTAATCGGGAACCCCATCTCTTCTACAGCCTATCTTTCTCGTGAGGAGCTACAAAATGCTATTGAGGAAAGGGAAAGCCCTTCTGATTATTCCAATAAACAAGAATTAAATACGATTGTAGCAAATATTTTTTCTTTAAAAGCAAAAACAGCTAAAGATATCACGCAACCTTTAACGCAAATACCCCTTGTTCCAGCTTTTTGTACGATAAAAGAGCTGCGCCGTTTTATAGAAGGCAAACAAATAGTCTTTGTCCCCATCTACCACCGTCACCCACAAAATATTATTGCTGTTGCTTACTTAAGAGATTTGCTTCGCATTCCTGAGAATAAGCGAGTAAAAGAGTACGCAAGGTCTCCTTGGTTTATTGCTCAGACAACATCGATTTTAGATATTTTAAAACAATTTCGTCATAATAATCAGAGCTTAGCCATTGTATTGGATCGTAAAGGCCTAGCTAGAGGGGTTTTAACCTTAGATGCAATTGTACATGAAATCTTTGGGAAGTCTTCTATTTGGGAGTCTTTTTCTGATATTTTGCCCAATGCTTTTCATGTAGTTGTAGATCGTAGTTTTCCTGCTCAAATGCGTCTTGATGAATTTAATAAACAATTTGGTGTGCATCTTTCCTACCAGAATGCAGAAACTTTAGGAGAGATAGTGATAAAAGCATTAAAGCATAATCCTTCTCAAGGAGACAGCGTACGGATTGATCGCTTTGAATTGATTGTAGAAGAGATTTCCTTTTTGGCGATTAAAACCGTATTAGTAAAAACGATTTCTTGATTAGAGAGAAAAGCCTTGCTGTTTTTGCTAGTTTAATACAGAAACCCAGTTGGTATTATTGGGTTTGTATTAAAATTAATTTAGGAGAACATTTATGAAGAAGCCAAGCATCCTTAGAACCACAAATATATTTAAAGTAGTAAATTTAACTCAAGATACTCTCATAATTAATTATTAAGAACGAAGGTCTTTGATTGTTTTGGCAATGAGTAAGCTAGCTGATTGGATTTCTTCTTCTGTAGTCATACGAGATAAGGAAATCCGAATGGAAGATCGAGCAAGCGGGTGGGAAATCCCCATGTTTACAAGAATACGAGAAGGCTCTAAAGCTCCAGATGAACAAGCAGATCCATGGCTTACTGCAACTCCTCTCATATCCAGTGCAATAATTAGATCTTCTCCTTGAACACCGGGAAAGCAAAGATTGCTTGTATTGCAGATTCTCTTCCCAGAGCCATTAATGATAACAGGAGCTGCTTGTTCTATAAGGGAAGCTTCTAGTTGATCTCTTAACGCAGCCATTTTTTCTGTAGCAGAGGGTAAATGTGCATACAAGCATTCTACTGCAGCGGCCATTGCCGCAATCCCGCTTAAGTTTTGTGTACCAGAGCGGCGATTGAACTCTTGGCTTCCTCCTGTGATAAAGGGGTATAGATCTAATTCTGGGCGTATAAAAACACAACCTATTCCCTTAGGGGCATGTAATTTATGCCCGGAGAAACCCATAGCTGAAACACCGCTAGGAATAGAAAAGGTTTCTTTTCCTAGAAGAGCTACTGCATCAACTATGAAAACAATATTGTTTTTTTTTGCTATTTGAGCAATCGCATCTATGTCGGTTTTTACTCCTGTTTCACTATTTACAGCTGAGAGAACGATCATGCGTGTTGAAGGAAGAATGGCTTTTTCAATTTGGTCTGGGTGAACAGCTCCGTGCAGCCCGGCTTGCAAAAAAGACACACGAGTGCCTCTTTTTTGCAACATGGTCAAGGTGTTATAAATACAAGCATGTTCTACGTCAGAAGTGATGACGTGTGCATTTAGCCTATTTTCTAACATGCCATAGATCAAAAGATTCATGGATTCTGTGCCGCCTGATGTAAATATAATCTGGTCGGAGGCAACCGCGAGATAAGTGGCAATAGTATCTCTATAACCTTGTAGTCTTTTTTTAGCTGCTTGTCCAAAGCGATGGATAGAAGAAGGGTTTCCTACAGAAGCTGTGCTCTCTTTGATAAGAGCATCTAAAGATTCTTGTGCAAGTGAGGTAGTTGCATTATTGTCTAGGTAAATAGCAGTGCTGATCATAGAATATTTACTAACAATAAAGTAATATTGTCATGTCCTCCATTTTTTAAAGCTTTTTGCAAAAGCTGGTTTCCTTTTACCTCCAAAGAACAAGGGAGTTTTAAGATGCTATGTATAGCTTCATCATTGACTAAATTAGAAAGACCATCGCTGCATAAAAGATAAATATCACCTGATTGTACGCCATAACTTCCTATATCTGGTTCTACTTCTATATGAGTGCCAATGGCACGTGTAATCACATTACGGAATAAACAGGGGCGAGTGTGTTTAGAGCCGTCAGATGGCTGTCCCCATTGAATATGACGAATTTTATGATCTTTGGTTAACTGCTCAATGCGGTTGCGTATACGGTACAACCGGCTATCTCCTACATGAGCATAGACCAAGTAATCATCAAATAACATAAAACAGCAAAGGGTGGTTCCCATCCCCTTATACTCTTTAGCTTGCTTTGCTTTCTGCAATACTGTTTTATTAGCTTGATAGACAGCCTTTTTCATATGCTTTAAAAGCTCTTGGACAGATTCAATACCAGGCATCTGTTGAATAGATGAGCAAATACTCTCCACTGCCGTATAAGAGGCTATTTCGCCTGCATTATGACCACCCATTCCATCTGCTAAAGCATAAAACCGCTTTTCTGGAATTTCTTTCCATGCATCTTCATTATTGACGCGTGAGAGCCCTATATCAGAAATACCAAAGCTTTGGACATCACGGCGGGTAGCTGCCATTTTTTCTCGATCCTCTGTTTCTTTTCTGGTACATATCATACTTTATTCCTTTAAATCGATAATATTTTTTTTATTCCATGGGAGATAGAAGGATACGAGCCACACTTACGATGTTTAAAGCCATATGTAGACTAATCGATGCAAATAAGGAGCCTTGACGCTCATAGATAAACCCTAAGAAAAGAGCAAATACAAATAAAGAAAAAAGCAAAGAAATGTTACCAATTCCTTGGCTAAATGAGAAATGAAATGCAGAAAAACAAATAGAAGAAAAGATAATTGCCAAGTTTTTTTTCATATATCTTTTCAAGTAAGATTGTAAACATCCTCGAAAAAGCAACTCTTCAATAATAGGCGCAGCAAGTGTGATCATAATTAAAGCGGGTATAAGTTGAGAGGGTGAGTAGATAGATTTTTTAAGATAGCGGACAGCTACTTGTTCATAGGTTTCTAAGTGAAAAAAAAGATAAAGAATAAAGTCAAAAAGCTGACCTACCGCAATAACAACGGGAAAACTAATCACCCATGTTAATATACCCATTCCTATGTCTTGCGATAAAGATGGGCTTTGCTTTTTCCAAATGTGTTTCCAAATAGTTTTATTTTGGCTAGATAAAATAGCTCTAATTAAGAAGAAAGTAACCATGATGATAAAAAGTTGCAGCCAACTTAAGTAAAACGCAGGAAAAGGAGTTTTTGGCTCTATTAGTGAGTAGATAAGCTTGGATAAAGTAATTAAAATCGGTAGTCCTAAGAGGGTCATACATAAATAGATTGCAAAAACGCCTAAAAGCTGCGCTAAAGAAAAAGGAATATTTGTATAAGATCGATAATGAAAAAAACCACGCGACCTAGCAATACCTAGGGTAAATAATCCAATGGTTCCAAATAACAGGATCCCTGTCAAATAGTTGCCGCTTATGGAAGAAATTAGCATCAAGAGCCCTTTTTAATCGTTATGAGCTGCTAAGAGAATATAATCTTCAAGACGGTTACAGACATGTTTAATAAATTGTGAATGTGCAAGACCCATTGGAGAGATTATAAACATTTCATGACCCCATTTTTCTTGTTGAAAATTACTGCGTGTAAAGGGCCTAGGGATGAAATGAGATTCATGTACTAGCTCCTGCAAAATTACTTTAGGTTCATCTTTTCGCAAATCAAAAACGCGCACACGCATAGTCATTAAAAGCTCAGCGGAGCACTTTTTAGAATCAATGATTTTTTTATCGTCTTGTTTTGCTATTTCGTTATGCTCTACAAGTTCAAGAAATACTACAAATCCATGATGGGAAAATACCTTTTTGAGCCAGCTAATATCTTGTCCAAAAGGGTTTTGGCTTAAGACGAGTTGTTGTGTAGTTGCACGAGCTTTATCAAGATTTACTAAAGAAAGGTGATTTTTTTGCGCAAGTTGGTAGTTAATGCAATAAGTGAATTCATCGGATAGGTTCCAAATGCTATCTTCTTCTGTGCTATCAATGACAGGAGCAATGGCAACAACAGGTTTTAAGGTTGCTTGTGTTTGTTGTTTATGATCTTCTTGAGGAATTAGACTCAAATTGCAACCTGTAACAAGGGCCAAGATAAGAAAAAGTGCTCGTGGCATCATAAATATCTCCAAAAAACTTCTTAAAAAACTAACATAGCAAATTTCTTTGCTTTTTAGAAAGCACTACTCCAGATTTTTCAGAGGTGTATAGGTTTTTGGGGCTTTAGAGAGTGACCACAAACCTAAATCTCCCCAGCATGCGCTTTAATAACAACTTCCCAAAGGCCATCAAAATCAATGCCTTACTCGATGTCAGGGTCAGCTCATCATC
>PSRO01000038.1 GCA_003176115.1 Chlamydiota bacterium
ATTTTGATGGCCTTTGGGAAGTTGTTATTAAAGCGCATTGCTGGGGAGGTTTAGGTTTGTGGACACTCTCTTATTACTTAAGTTTTTAAAATAAATAATGTAAGTCCTTTTAAAGTTGATTAAATATTATAAATTGATGTTTTAGGTTAATTATAGTATAATTTAGATAATTCCTATTATTTAGATAGGAAGATTAATGAACTATTTATTTCCAATACCTTGTAATTACTCTGAAATAGTTAATGATGACTATTCTAAGATATCTATAGATCTTTCTACTAGAAAAGCTATTAAAGATTGGGTTAAAGATAAACTTGCAGATACTGATATAAATACAAATGATAAACAAAAAGATGTAACTACTCTAGCTATTACCCTTATTAATTCTATTGCAATAGCTTTTCTTCCAAAATTTATTGTATTAGGGTGTATTGTTATTTCAGCAATTGCTTATGTTGCACTTGCTAGAATGGTAGAAACAAAAAGCGGAACTTTAAAAAATACCCTAATAGCTCAAAGAATCATTGAATATTTAGTTGACCCTAATCAGAAGGGACAGACACTTGCAGAAGATTTACAAAAGATCGAACGCGAATTGAACGATTTAGAAGAAGCCCCTTTAAGATCTAAAAAATTATTTGGAGAAGATTTGCGTCCTTCTCGGACCCAGACACTAAAAGATGCTGCTGTAAAGAAAAAAGTTGATCTAGAAAACCAATTAGAATCTTTAAAAAGCGACTTGCTTTTTTCCAAAAAAATTCTAGTTCTCTTAAGAACTTAGCAAATGTTTGGCTAAAAATTGATCGAAATAATAAAAATAAAATAATAGCTTACCGGGATTTTATGTTTTATTCTTTAGTGGGTACTGCCTTGATCAGTATAGATCGTTTAAAAGAATTGGTTGGTAAAAGTGACTATGCTCGATATATGACTTACCCTTCTTTGATAATTGCTTTAGGAGTAATATCTGTTGCTTATGCTGCTAAGCAAGCATTTAGCATACTAGCGCACAGAAATGATGAAGCTAGCAAAAATGAACTACTAGCTACTATTACAAGTCAAAAAATAGCTCTTTCGGAATGTTTCCCGTCAAGCTAGTAACTTTCTAGTATCTAAATATATTATTTTTCAAATGTTAAAAATAAACTAAAGACTTTTTATTTTAAATAAAGTAAAATCTGTTTTTTATTAATTAAATTCATTATTAAGGAGTAAATATGACACCAGCTTATGATTTTCAAATCAGGGGTTGTATTCATGATTGGTTAATTAGAGTTGACACTCAATACGATCAAGAAACACCAGAAAAAGTAAAAAAAGCTGATAGTGCATGCGCTGAGCAAACTTTACAGGATAGTAAAATTTACAATATTTTCTTTTCCTCATCACCTATGTTTTCTCGACCTCAACCTGCTGCATCTAGAGGTTGGTTTTCTTCTGGTGACACAAATACGGCTAATAATTCATACAACACAACTCACATACATAATACAACTCATGTATACAATGCTTCAGTAGGTTCATCTTCTGACTTTGAAGAGGAAAGTGTCAAAGATGCTAAAGGAGCTAAGGAAAAAAAGACTGACTGGAAAGCTGTAGCTGCACTTGGTGTTGTTTCAACTGCTGTAGCAGGGATTTCCATATTTGTGTACGCTAGACTCTCTAAAGCGACAGAAGGAGCTATAAACTATTTAGAAAATACCAAAAGAGTACAGCAATGGTCTATGGCTTCAAGCGACTCTAATATTAGTACTATAAATAGAATAGCACAAACGCAAACACAAATTGATCAGAGAGCTGTAGATAAAATAACAAATTACAAATACTCTATACTAACTAGTTTAGTTGGGACTCTTGCAGTAGCTGGCGGTGGTATTACTATTCTTACTACAGCTGCGCCATTATTTGCTACAGCTGGAACAGCAGCGGTTGTTGCAGGAGGCGTTTTGAACTCAATAGCTGTAATATATGCAGCTTATAATTGTGGAATGCATTGGAGTGATGAAGAAGATGGGAAAAAATCATTTAATGGAGTCAGGTCGTTAATTCCAGATTTGCTAAAGGCTTTCAATCCTAATACACAGCCTCAAAACTATTATATTCCTGCTACGCCACAGCAATCAGGGTCTTTTTATTCTTACAACCTAAGAGAATACTCAGAACATTTTGAAGAGGAGAGGACACCTCCTCCTTCTTATGATGCATCTCAAGAGGCCTACCAAGCTATATATAACCAAAGAGCAAAGCCTGGTATTTATCCCGATTTATCTGAATTTAAGCCTTCTGCTCCTCCTTATGGAATTTAATAAAAACACACTGTAAATTAATTTTTTCTAATCCATCAAACCATTTATTGGTTTGATGGCTTTTCATTTGATTTTCTTTAGAGGAAATCTATCTATCTAAAAAATCTACTTTAAAATCAGGTGTGCTAGTTAATTGCTAGCAGGTGCTTTAGAGGAAATGATATAGCCCTGTTTAAGCTCTGCGCGATAGACAATCCAAAGCCCTATACAAACAATGCTTGTTGATACAAAGATGATCCAAGAAGGGGTTTCTCCTAAAAAGATCCAAGCGTTTAAGGAAGCAAAGATGGGACTGAGCAGCCCTACAAAAGAAAGAAAGGTAGCGGTATATTTTCTTAAGAACATACCGTAGAGATTGTAGCAAATAAGATTGGAAATTACCGTGATGAGAACAACTCCTTTTATAAAAGAGACATGGTGTAGAGGTGCTATGGGAAAAGGAGCTCCAGGTTCTATTAGGTAGGAGTGGATCAGGGCAAATAGTCCTCCAAAGAGCATGCTTGTTCCATTAGCAACAAGTGGGGTGATTTCTTGTTCTTTTACCATGAGTCGAAGAAGAACCCATCCATAGACAGAGCTTAATGCTGCACCCATAATGGCAAGTGTTGGCCAGGAGAAGAAACCAAAAGCGTTTAATAGCTCTTCAGAACCTGTTTGTGTAAATAGAACAGGAATAAAACCAAGAAAGCCGATGGAAAGCCCCAGCCATTTGCGAGGATTCATTTTTTCATTAAAATGGATATAGGAAAAAAGTGCGGCAAAAAAAGGAGAAAGGCTATAGATAAAGCAGGTCTTAGCGGCGGAGAGATACTGTAGCCCCCAAAATTCCAAAGTGTTGGTTAGATAAATGCTGAAAAAAGCGAGTAGCAAAACAGAGGCACATTGTCTTAAAGATAATTTTAATGAGGACCTTTTAGTAAGTAGTAAAAAACTTAAGATGAGCACTGCTGCAAAGAGCATACGAGAAGCTGTTAGAAAAAGGGGAGGAGAGTGCTGTAGAGCAAGCTTTCCTAGAGAAAAAACGCCAGACCAAGCAGCGTACATCAAAGCAACAAAAAATACAGACATAGATCAATTTTTAAGTTTAAGAAGACGCAAGGATACCAAGAAATCAGGGATCTAGTCAATTATTATGACTAATATTAACAAAAAATATTTTTAATTTTGTTTAGGTTGCGTAGAGATGGTTTTTTGTGTATTAAAATGAAAATAATAAAATAAGGTTTTTACTGTCTTAATATGAACAAAAAAATGAAAAGAATTGCAGTCACCGGAGCTGGTGGGCAAATTGCCTATAGTTTATTGTTTCGGATAGCAGCAGGCGAGATGCTAGGATTTGATCAACCGATTGCTCTACATTTGTTAGAGCTGCACGAATTTCAGAAGACAGCAGAAGGCGTGGCTATGGAATTGCAGGATTGCGCTTTTCCTTTACTGCAAGAGGTCAGAATCGAATCCGATCCATGTAAAGTATTTGAAAACGTGGATTATGCGCTTCTCATCGGTGCTAAGCCTCGTGGACCTGGGATGGAAAGAAAAGATTTATTAGCAGAAAATGGAAAGATTTTCGTCGGCCAAGGAAAAGCCTTAAATGAAGTAGCAAATCCTAAAGTGCTTATTTTTGTTGTGGGGAATCCCTGTAATACCAATTGTCTCATTGCTATGCATCATGCTCCCAGAATTCCTAAAAATCAGTTTTTTGCTATGACTGCTTTAGATCAAAACAGAGCTCAAGCCCTGCTTGCGATTAAAGCCAATGTGGGAGTTGCAGATGTTTCTCATGTGACGATTTGGGGTAACCACTCAGCGACACAGGTAGCAGATTTTTTGCATGCAAAAATTGGAAATAAGCCTCTTTTAGAGGTGATTAAAGATCGCAAATGGTGCGAAGAAGAGTTTATTCCTTATGTGCAGAAAAGAGGTGCTGAAGTCATAAAATCCAGAGGGAAATCCTCGGCTGCATCAGCTGCTCATGCCGTTATCTGTTCTATAAAATCTCTAATAGGGGCTGGTAATGATTGGTTTTCCGCTGCTCTTTACTCTGACCCTAATCCTTACGGGATTGAAAAAGGATTGGTTTTTTCCTTTCCCTGTTATAGGACAGAAAAAGGAGCGATAGAAATTGTGCCTGGGTTATCTTGGGATTCTTTTTTAGAAAAGGCGATTAGGCTGAGTGAAAAAGAATTAAAAGAAGAAAAAGCACTCATTGATCATTTACTTTAGGAAACTATGTCTGAGGATGTACTATTTACCATTACAAAAGAGCATTTAGAAACGGGCTTGCGCGGATTTCCTGTAGGCTATTGCACTACATCGCATGTGGATCCTCAAAAAGGGTTGTTTTATTTAGGAAGGCCTGTTACGGAATTATCTACATGGCAACCAGAACAAGTTATCTATCTTCTCTATTATGGCAAAGAGGGCAACAAGCAAGAGTTGGAAAAGTTTTCTGAAATGATTAAACAGCATAGTTGTTGTTCAAAGCAGGTGATTGCCTCTATTGAGGCCTTGCCTAGGCAAGGCCATCCTATGAAGCTTTTCTCTATAGCTCTATTACTACTAGGAATGCATGAATCTGCAGATAATTATGCAGATGATTGCTTGAATATTATTGCTAAGGTTCCTCATCTAGCCGCAGCTGTGATTAATCATCACGCTGGCTTTGGTAAGACGCCTAATCCAAGATTAGATCTTGGTTACATGGAAAACTTTTGCTACATGCTCCAATCTCCCGATAAGAGGGAAGAAGAGCTTGTTTCTGTTATGAATTTATTCAACATTTTACACTATGATCATGGAGGGGGTAATCTATCCACTTTTGTAGGCAAGGCGGTAGCTTCTGGGTTAGAGGATATGTATGGATCCATTTGTGCGGCAATGTGCGCTTTAGAAGGACCACGCCATGGAAGAGCAAACCAGGATTGTTTAGAGTTTGTAAGAGGTGTGCTTACTGAATTAGGAGAAAAGGCAACTGCTAAACAAGTAGAGGAATTGATTCGTAAGCGTTTATGGGAAAAAAAATTAGTCTTTGGATTTGGACATGCCGTATTACGAGTAGAAGATCCTCGTGCTACTTTGCAATACGATTTTGTGCAAAAACACTATCCAGATCATCCTTTAGTAAAAGTCGCTTTGCTTTTGCGCACAGAAGGGCCTAAGGTGTTATTAGAAAATCCAAAGATCTCTGATCCTTATCCTAATGTAGATGCTATTTCAGGAACTATGCTAACAGCAGCTGGATTTGCCTATCCTGAGTATTATACCGTTTTGTTTGGTCTTTCTAGATCTATTGGAATTGCCGTGCAAATTGTCTATGAGCGCACCGGGGCAAGAGAAGGTAGGGGCACGCCGATTGTGAGACCTAAATACCTATATAAGCCAAGAGCTTAATCATAGAAAAAATGAGGCATAAAAAGTCCTGCATCGACATGAAAAATCAGACTTAATTTTTCAGCTATGGGTAGAGTAATCAGCTTATGACAATTTTCCATTCGAGACACTGTTGATTGGCTTACAGAGAGTTCTTGGGCAAGTTGTTTTTGTGTCCATTTCTTAGCATGTCTTAACAGTTTGGTGGTTTGGCTTCTTTGCAAGGCTTCTTTTTTTCTAAGCTCTTGCATATCACGGATGATTTCCGCACTAAGAGCTATGATTTGCGGCCTATATTTTTCCGTCAGTTTGATTTTTGTATTATCGAAGATATGTAACTTAGTTCCACTTAATCTTGCTTTAAAATCAAAGTAGGAAAAATTATACATTTTTTCTAAACGCTGCCGGTTTCTTTGCGTATAGGTTTCTGCAATCAAAAGAGATCGAAAAGCAGCTTCAAAATAAGGAAGCTTCCTTTTATAGCTGCTCAAGATCTTATGTTTAACCAGATCGATTTTTTGCATAAGTTCTGCTTGTCCTACTTGTGCATCTCGAACTGCTCGGTAGCGGATCTGATAAATGATTTTTCGAGAAGATTCATCAGAAACCCTAATGCTAAGCAAAGCCTCTAACCACATAGAACGATTATGGTTAAAACTCACTTGGGTGGATTCTAGTTCATATTTATACAAGTTCAATATTTTTCGATACATTAACTGAGTTGCTACTTTGTAGCTGCTTTCTACCTGACCAATAGAGAGCTTAATAAAGAGTTCTAGCCCTTCTTCTGGGTCAATTTCTCCTTGTGCTGCAGCATTAATCAAATGCAGAGTTTTATAACGTAATTTTTGATCCCGAGAAGTTCCATCGATTTGTAGATCTACCATGTTTACCCAACGAGGCATATTGATGGTGGAATTCCAAAGACGATAAGAATCGGTTGCTTTTAAAAAAATCCATCCTTTAGGGATCTTTGTTTTTTTTGCTTGGTAAAGCTCCCACTCTTCTACATCGTATGCAAGCAAACAGGGTAAGGTACTACTATGAGTAGCATTGCGTTCAAATTCCAAGCTTACAAGGTTTTGATCGGTAAGAATGACTTTTTTAGCAGAAGCCCCTTGAGATACTACATGTCCTATTTCAAAGTGCAGTTTGGTTTGAAAACAACAGATGAGCTGTTGAAAGAAAAAAGCAATTCTTCTTGATACATGTTCAAAAATGAGATCGCGATATTTTTCGATAATCTCTTCTACCGAAGGAAGCAGAGTGCTAGCTGCATCTGTTTCATGATGAGAGAAGGGATTTTGAGAATCCCTAAAGACAGGATCTGTCAATGAGGGTGTTTCATTTAAAATAACAGGGAATTGTTCTCGAGAGGGTTTTTTAGGAATAGGAGCTCCTTTGCAAAGCAAGCATTTCTATACTTTAAGTTAAGCAATTCTTTAAAAAAAATAAAAACTTTATTGCTAATAGTTTTTTCTAACCCAATAATCATCTGCTAAAAAAGAACTTAAGAAACTTTTATGGCTGTCCAACTTTTAGCTTATGCACAAGCGATCTCACGTAGGTATGAAAAAGATCTAACTCTCGATGCCTTAAACCACAATGATCAACCAAGCGTTATTCAGAAAATCGAACAAGAAACGCAACAAGAACTAGCAGAGTTTGAAGCTGAATTTCAAAGAAGAAAAGCTGCTATTGAGAATAAAGGAAGGTCGCGAATAGTACGAATACATTTGCTATATGAAAGTGCAATTTGCACATGAGCATAGAACAGAGATACCCGTCAGACCTCTCGGATAAAGAGTGAGCATTAATATCAGATCTTAGAGAGTGTCCACAAACCTAAACCTCCCCAGCAATGCGCTTTAATAA
>PSRO01000074.1 GCA_003176115.1 Chlamydiota bacterium
TTGATTTTGATGGCCTTTGGGAAGTTGTTATTAAAGCGCATTGCTGGGGAGGTTTAGGTTTGTGGACACTCTCTAATAACTTTTAGTCCATTTGAGCGAAAATTTGCCTTCTTGTTCTTCTTGGGTTTCTGCTTGGAATACAAACCCGTAGGGGAGCTCTATTTCCACGATGACATGACTACTTGTGGTGCTTTGAGAGAGGGTAATCAGGACGCCTTTTGTTAGATATTTGCCGATTTGTAGAGCAACTTCTTCTGTTGAACCAGAAGAGCTGGAAACCAGGTTTAAACGATCCACACCAATGGTTTTGCGAATCGTATCGAGTATGTCAGGACCTGCGCTACTAGATATGGCCATCAAAGCACTAGCGAGTTTACTGGCTTCTGATTGGGAAATATCGCTGATGTCTTTATCAAATAGAACTCGAGATAAGATAGAGCTAGTTGGCAATTGAGGATTAGATTGGAAGGTAAGTTGAGGAGATTGTAGCGGGCCTCTTAGTTGTGCGGTGATCACAACGTCGGGAAGGGTAAGCTGTCCGCTTAAGCTTAAATAACTGCTGAATGTAGCCGTATCGTTAAATACGATTTGTCCTTCTGTGAGTTTAAATATTTTCCCTGAGAAAAGATACTCTCCTTTAATCAAAGATAAAGAACCATCGGCGATGAAATGCGCGTTATCACCTTTCAGCTTTACTTTTCCTTTCCATTCAGAATTGACTCCTTTACCGCGAACAAAAATTTTGTCATCTGCTGTTAGATCAAAATCGAGTTTTATCGGAAAAAGAGATTTAGCATCAAAAGTGTAGGAGGTAACAGAAGGGGGGATGTGTATAAATTTAATCGGTAAAGGTGGCAAATCTGTAGATAGCTTATCGGGGATTTCGATAGTTGCTTCATCCACGTAAAGAGCTCCTTTAGCAAGTCCTCCTAAACGGTTTCCACTTAAAGCGACAAATCCGGTAAATATCGAATCAAAAACAGGAAATTTTAAAAGGTGGGTATGTCTTAGGGTTGTTTCAAAGAGAAAAGGGAAGTGTTGATGGACGTTTAAGAGGATATTTCCCGTTGCTGTGACAGTGCCTTCTTCTTGATCATGGGCAGTAAATGAGGTGAGATGCAGCTTATCATTTTCTGCTGCAAGTTTTGCTTGAATATCTCTTAAAGAAGTTCCTGTATAGTAGTTGTCATAACTGCCTGATTGCCAATCCAGATTGCCCTGGAGGCGAGGAGAGAGAAGGGTTTGAGAGAAAAAAAGTCGAGTGGAAATTAAGCCTGTAGCATAATGAGATCCTAATTGCACAAAATCGAAGAGATTTTCTAATTTTCCTTCTGCAATGAGTTCTGCTGAAAAAGGGGTGTTTTCATCGATTTGTACGTTAATAGGAAAGAAACTGTATTCGATAGGGATGAAGCCGGAAAAATCGATCATTTCCGCTTGCTTAGTACGCACTTCTACAAAAAATTGCACTTTCTTTTGATGTAAACGCGCTTGTAGAGATCCTTTAGCTAGGACGGAGGTATCTTCATCTTCTTGCAATAAACGAGCTGTTTCAATGACTATATTACAAGCTCCTTCTGCGTTTTCCAAAGTAGCGTCAACAGAGCTTTGCATGGAAAGATTCCCTCTTAGAGAAAGATTACGAGTGATAGGCCGGACAAACTCCAAAGGAAAATGGGCTATATCACATTTACCCAACAAATGATTTGTGCTTATTTCGCCAGTTGCATAGAAATCTCCTTCACCAACCGATAGAGAAAAAGGGGAAAGGGTATAAAGAGAGGGTTGGATTTCTAATTCAAAAGGGTAACGCAGTACAAAAGGAATATTTAGCAGTTGTCCTCTTGCAGAAGTACATTCAAAAGCAAGGAAATTAGGATCAAATCGATAAGATCCTTGTATTTCGCAAAAAAATTCTCCTTCTATATCACCGGTTGCTTCTAAGCTAAAAGGCCAAACATGATCTTCAGAGCGGGTTTTGATTTCCAAAACATCAATGGTGCCAAGCGAGGTACGTCCCTGATGTGCAATCAGGTGCATATTGCCTTGCATGTTTGCAAAAGGGTCATACAGCTGGGCGCTGTATAAAAGTTCATTTGCATAATGATTTTGAAAACGAAAGCGATTTACAGAGCCTGAAATAGTAGCTACTTGCGCTTGGTCTATTTGAGATAACGTGCATTCTAATGCGCAGCTTCCATCTAAATCGTAGGAGGTAAAAGAGAGAAGTTGAGAGAGCTGATTTACATTTGCAAAAATAGACCCTTCTACAATATTTCTTGTGAGATCCCAACTGCAAAAGCCTTCCATTTTCGCAGAAGCTCCTGTAAAAATGACCTTGTCGATAAAAAGTTCTTGAGAAGGAACGTACTCTAGAGATGCTTCTGCTCTGAAAGGCAGTTCTTCTATTTGCAGGAAAAGATCTGTGTCCACAAAAAAATTCCCTTGTTGCATTTTTCCTTGAATAGATCCCTTCACATTAGCTAATCCCACCCTATTAAACGAAGCTTCAGGTACTAAATATTTGGCTTGAAAAACACCAGAATCAAAAGCAACATGTGCTTGCAAAGACCCTTCCATTGGGTATGTACAATAAGAGCTAAGTAATGATAAATCCTGAGAATACAGATCAAACTTAAACCAAGAAGCATCTAGAGTAGGGTGCACAATTGCTTCACCACGGATATCTAGAGAAGGGCTATAGATATGTAGGTTGTAAATAGAGAGAGTATCAAATTTAGGGATAGAAAAAGAACAAGCGCATTTCCAGTCCCATTGAAGCGGTTCAAAACACTTCTCTACAGGTGGAGTTTGCAGTGGGAGATACGCCTTTAAAAATCCTTGAACAGGCAAAGTACTTGGATGAGTATCATATAAGAGAGAAGCCCAACTCGACCAGAGGCCTTTTAAAGAAATTTCGCTTAAAAGCTCTTGCTCAAAGAGGGGGCTTTGGATTTTTATATATGCATTGATTTGGTTTCGTCTTTTATTACCTGCAAAGGTCAGATGAAGGATTTGTTTGTCATTGATTTTTGAGAGCACAGATGCATCAAAAAAAAATCTTCGTGTGTTTTTGAGCATTCCTTTTGCTTGAATCGCTAGATGTAGCGGGTATAAAGAGGGGCAAAAAAAGTCAGAAATATAAGCATGTTTAACACGAATGGGTATAGGTAGTGAGAACTTCTCTAAGGCTTTACGTAAATGCATTCTTGTTTCATCGATAGATAGACTAGCAGCAGGAAGAACGCCTTCCATGAAAGCACATCCCATTTGCTCAATGTGCAAGTAATCAATTACAAGTTGTCCTCTGATAAGAGGAGTAATGGCAAAACGCAACTTAATCGCTTGCAGATTCCAAGATTCGTAAGGATTGGTAAATACAGTTGCTTGGTCAATTTGCCAGCTAAAAGGCAATGTACCGCTTAGACCTTTTAGCCTAATCTGTACACCCATTTCATCTAATAATTGTGTAATTTTCTTTTGAATGATTTCCTGAACCCACTTTGTTTGGATCAATGCAAAAAACAGACAAACCAAAAAGATCGATAGAAAAAGCAATCTGATGATCCAACGCAGAGGAGAAAGAAGTAATTTAAGCATAATTTCTCTAAAATGTTTGGCCAATACTTACTAAGATTTTATATACAGAATCTATGTGTTTTCGGCGATCTAAAGGAAAAGCCACATCTAAACGAAAAGGACCTACAAAAGTAAAATAGCGCAGTCCAAGCCCAATAGATTTAAACCATTTACCATGCAGAGCCAAGTGTTCATATGTTTGTACGTTACCTAAATCCAAAAAAGGTACGAGTCCAATGGATTTAGTGACTTGAAAACGAAGTTCAAAGTTCAAATAAATAGCAGCTCTACCGCCGATGGGTTTTCTGCCCCTAAGAGGACTAACCGTACGATAGCGATATCCTCTTAAATCCTCATCTGTTCCACCTAAGAGTCTTTTGGGTACAGGAATCTCAGATAAATTATGGCTTAAGATCGATCCAACTTTTATTTTTTGTGCAAAGACTACTCTATTTTTTTTATCCAATGGCCAATAAGTGCTTTCGCTGATTTGTTGGTACAAATATTTTTCATTTGTGTCTTTCATATTAAATGTGGGAATTGCAACATATTCTAATGTGATTCCTTTTATAGGGTTTAATAAGGAATTCGTTGTGGTATACCTTAGATAAAGAGGAATTTCCAAAAGCCAAAATTTTCCATTTTCTACACTCTCTGATACATAAAGCATTTCTGGACGAACCCCATAAGAGAAGCTTACATGCTCATTAAACTTTCTTTCAATTCTTGCTTGCGCATTATAGGATCTAGAGGAGTAGGCATATAAAGAATCGCGCTGTGCTTCTGCTTGTGAGATAAAATCTTGGCCTACCTTATAAAAATCAGGATGCCAATATTTGGCTATTCCTGTTTGAATCATATGAGTGAGGTCACCTTGTAGACTTAAGCGTCTTCCCATACGAGCGATGTTGCGATTTTCCCATCCAAAGGTAACACCAGGACCAAATACTGTTTGGTAGCTTAATCCCATGTTGATTGTACGATGTTTAGCTTCGCTTGTATCAATTTGCATAGGAAGTGAGCCATCTGCATCGATTTGTCCTTTATACCTGACTAGCACTGAGCTAAATAATTCAGAATCAATTAATTTACTTTGCGTTTTTTCTACTAAACGGCTGTCATAGATATCTCCTTCTTCCCATGTCACTTTATTGCGAAAAAACCGAGATTTTACACCAGGTGAACCTGTAATGGTAAGGGGGCCAAATAGAGCCAATTGTCCGGTTTTAATATATAAATCAACAGTCACTTCTTTTGTGCGACCATCAGCTACAATTTCTCTACTGCTGATTTCAGCTAAGGGGAATCCATGTTCTGCTAGCAATCTAAGCGTTTTTAATTCAGCATTTAACACATTACGTGTGTGTATGGGCTTGTTCAGTTCAATTCCTAGATGATTTAATCGCATAAAAGCACAGGTGTCTTCTATATCTGTGTCCAAATGAATATCAAAGGTTTTTAATCGATATCTAGCACCGGGATAGATAAGTATAGAAACCAAATTACGATCCAGAGAAGAATGAATTTGAATGTCTACTTTTGCTTCATAATATCCATAGGAGTGCATAACACTCAGGATGGAAGGAACATCCTCTTCTGCGCGATAACGTAGAGCATGGATGGAATTAGGAGGTCGTTTTTTTTGCGAGCTGAGTTGAGAAGCGGATTTTACCGCTTTTAACAAACGAATATCTTGTATTCCTTCAAATTCCACATTATAACTAATCGCTGCAGAGATAGCTATAGGTAAAAGGCAAAAACAAGTACTTAATTTTTTAAGGAACATATTTTATATTAACTAAGGTATGATTTTTTAGGTTAGAGATCGGTCTATTTCCGTTGCAACTTTTTAAACAAAGAATCCCAAAAAATTTCATAAAAAAGGACTTTTATGATGCTTATGCGACCTCATACGAAAAAAATCTATACAGAGCTCTGCCTGGTTACACCAGGCGGCGTAAATTCTCCCGTTCGTTCTTTTCAAGCAGTAGACCTAGTTCCTTTAATTGTGCAAAAGGGAAACGCTGATCAAATCTGGGATATCGATGGTCATAGTTGGGTTGACTTTTGCATGAGCTGGGGAGCTCTTATTTTAGGCCATGCACCAGCTAATATTGTCTCGGCTGCAATCAGGCAAATCACTTGTGGATCTAGTTTTGGAATAACAAACATGTATGAAAACCAATTAGCCACAGAGATTACAAACTGTATGCCATCTATCCAGAAAATACGCTTTGTCTCATCTGGAACAGAAGCTGTCATGAGTGCGATTCGTTTAGCAAGAGGGTTTACAGGCCGAAATAAAATTATTAAATTTAACGGTCATTATCATGGCCACAGCGATGCACTGCTTGTTCAAGCTGGATCAGGTGTTCTACACATGCCCTCCTCCTCTTCTTTAGGGGTTCCCAATGAGGTCATCTCTCATACCATTTCTCTTCCTTTTAACGATATAGACACCACTCGTTGTTTTCTGCAAAAAACTGCAGATATTGCAGCTATAATTATTGAACCCATAGCAGCCAACATGGGACTTGTCCCTGCTAGGAAAGAATTTCTTCTTATGTTAAGAGAAGAGACACAAAAAAAACAAATCGTGCTGATTTTTGATGAAGTGGTCACCGGGTTTCGCATGGGCCTTAACGGAGCTCAAGGATATTATGAAATCCAGCCAGATCTTACCTGTTTAGGAAAAATCATAGGAGGAGGATTTCCCGCTGCTGCCTTTGGAGGAAAAAAAGAGATCATGGATTGCTTGAGTCCGCTTGGGCCCGTGTATCAAGCAGGGACTCTCTCAGGTAATCCTGTTGCCATGTGTGCCGGCTTAGAAACGCTGCTTACTTTAAAACAACCTCAGATCTATTCTCACCTTGAAACATTAACAAACGACTTCCTAAACCCTATTAAAGAGCTAATTGCTAAAAGAAGCTTGCCTATTACTCTGCATCATTTGGGTTCGATGTTTAGCTTTTTTTTTGGGATAACCCAAATAGAAAACCAAGAAGATGTAAAAAACGTAAATACAGATAGGTTTAAAGATTTTTTTCAATACTTGTTTCATCGTGGAATTTATTTATCTCCCTCTGCTTATGAAGTGAACTTTTTATCGCTTGGCCATACCCAAAAAAATCTAGAGAAAACGCAGAAGATCATTTTAGAATACTTAAAAAAATCTTGATTTTTGAAATAAAAGGTTAAAAAATAGCTTGGATAATGTTATACTAAGCTTCTTAGTAGAAGTAAATGAAGGTGGCTTATGTCCCATTGTATTGCAAATCAACGATATAGAATAGCTCACATACCTATTGCACAAGGTAGGGTGGAATACAATGATGGTATATATACTATTTTCTTGAGCAAAAAGCTAAAAGAAATTGCCCCTAATAGTTACGAGTTTCTTTCTCATTGGGGGAAAAAAAGTATTGCTATAGCTCAAGAAGGTTTCAGCAAAGAAACTAAAGACCGAGTACAGGAAAACGCTATAAAGCAAGTAGCTATTAACTTGACTACTTTTGCAGTGAGTTTAAGCTATTGCTCCATGAATTATTTTCCTGCTATCTTAGCCTCTCTTCCTATGTGGTTTTTGGTCTCTAAGCTTACAAATTGTGCTGATGAGCGGATAAAAACAAGAGCAGTAGATGCAGGTTTAGTAGAAGAATCCACAATACAACCAGAAACATTAAAAGGAGGAATCCTTTTCTATAAAGCTTGCCAAAAAGTAAATCAAGAAAAAAGCCGCATTTTTTTTACAAGCTCTGGAGAGAATCGATTTTCTGTTCTTGAATCAACCCCTACTTTTAAAGAGCGCATTACTCAACTTGAGAAAAAATTAAACAATCTTGGAGAGCCATGGGAGTGTACAGAAACCGATCAAGAAACAATTAAGAAGATTGAAAAGCTTTTTTGTTCTAACATGTAACATCCCTTTCTTCATAAAAAATTCTTTTTAAGAAGAGGTTTTTTATTCTTAATTAGTATGAAATCTTATCTTATGTTATAAATTCACTACTAAATAATTATCCTACGCTCGTTTTGAAAGAAAAAATTATGTTGATTAGCTTATTTGCCATATTGGGACTGATTTTTATTTTCTTCGAATTTTTCTTCATTGGCGCTGTATTTGCTGTGTTGGGTTCTTTGTGTATTGTGCTAAGTCTGGTTTTATTTTTTCTCAGTAATCCGATTACTTTATCTCTTATCTATTTAGCAGTAACCCTCTTTGCTATAACAGGAATATGCAAAGGCGCTCTTTGGTGCATCAAAAGCTCTAAGAGACGAGGAGAGTTTTATTTACAAGATGATCAGGAAGGGTATAGCGCTTCTTTTTTTGATCAAAATTTAGTAGATAAAGAAGGGGTGACTATCACTGAGTTAAAAACCGCAGGTCATGTGTTGATTGAACAAAAACGCTATCAAGCTGTATCAGAGGGTGGGTTTATTACAAAAGATACCTCTGTTGTAGTTGTGGGTGGAAGAGGCGCATATTTAATTGTAAAGGAGATGACTAATGGATAGTTTGGATTTAGGTGGATTTCTACTTGTTTTCTGTCTGGGAGTAGGTGTTGTTGGGTTAATTGTTTTTTTAATGATCTTCCGCTATGTAGGATTGTGGTTTCAGGCTTTTGTGTCAGGAGCTCCTATTTCTTTATTTAACATTGTTGGGATGAGTTTACGTAAAATTCCCTTACGTATCATGGTAAGTGCTCGTATTACTTCTTATAAAGCTGGGTTAAAATCGATTACGGTTTCCGATCTAGAAACTCATTATTTAGCTGGTGGTAATGTGTTTAATATTGTTAGAGCCATGATTGCAGCAGATAAAGCAAATATTCCTTTAACCTGGAGACAAGCAACAGCTATTGATTTAGCGGGGAGAGATTTATTAGAAGCGGTAAAGACCTCGGTTAATCCCAAAGTAATCGATTGTCCAGAGCGTGAGCATGGAGAATATATCACAGCTGTTGCTAAAGATGGAATCCAATTAAAATGTAGAGCAAGAGTTACCGTGCGTACCAATATCCTACAGCTAGTTGGTGGAGCTACAGAAGAGACGATTATTGCAAGAGTAGGAGAGGGGATTGTAAGCGCAATTGGTGAGGCGCTAACTCATGCAGATGTCTTGGGTTCACCTCAGCGTATATCCCGTCTTGTGCTAGACCGGGGGTTAGATGCGCAGACCGCTTTTGAGATTTTATCTATTGATATTGCAGATATTAGCGTTGGAGAAAATATCGGTGCTATTTTGCGTACAGATTCAGCAAAAGCAGACACCAAGATTGCGCAAGCAGAAGCAGAAAAGCGTCGCGCTATGGCAGTTGCTATGGAAGGCGAAATGAGGGTTAAACTAGTAGAAGCAGAAGCTCAGATCCCCATGGCCATTGCTCATGCATTTCGCGAAGGGCGTTTAGGGGTTATGGACTATTATCGGTTGAATAATATGCAAGCAGATACACTCATGCGCAAGTCTTTAGCTAAAGAGGAAATTTGATGGGTCAAGAGGGTATTTTTCTGCTTCTGCTTATAGTAGTAGCATATATTATTCATGGGATGCGCAAATCCCATAAGCGCGAAATTAAGCCTATGCAGCCCCCTAAGATTCCTGCTAGCAGCGTACATGTAAAGACAACCCCCATCACACCCCAAGAAGTTGCTTGGGAAAAAGAGGATTCTTTATTACCTACGAACTCTAGTAGCCGGAGCAAAAGGATATTGAACCGGTCCCGTTTAAGGCAATCGATTCTTACAAGTGAGATTTTAGGTAAAAAATACTAATTTTTTTCTAAGCTACTCGGATCTTCGCTTGCCAAGGTTCTTACCTCTACTTGTGATTCAGAGATAAGCAAACGCTTATTGTTTATCTCTACTATGTAAAGCATGGTTTTTGGGCTCAATGTTTTCCTTTCTATAATAGTAAATGTAGAGGAGTTTCCTCCCATTTTTTTAAAATGTCCTGTTTTGAAACGACGCAGCAGCCATAAAGTTACAAAAAGCAACACAAGGGCTGCGGCAATGGTAACCCACATTCGTGTAAATGAAGCGCTGTCTGGGAAGGGCATTAACTCTTTAGAAACCGAATAGGGGAGATCGTTTACATTAGGATCTTGAGAAGGTGTATTTTCCATTTGAGCAAAAAGAGAAGCGCTAGATACACTAAAAACAATAAATAGATATCTGATTGTGTGAAGCATGTTATTCCTTTATGTTGAAGGTTTAAGTCTAGGGATTTTCTTAATTTTCAGGTATGATTTTGTTTTTATTTAAAAGGTTCTTTTATGACAGAGCATCGTGGTTGGTTGGCGCTAGATATTGATGGAACTCTAACCAATCAAACGCACATTGTGCCAAAAGAAGTGGTTGATTACTTAGAAGAGCTGCATGCTAAGGGTTGGGAAGTATTTATTATCACAGGACGCACACTGTCCTTTGCTTCTCTAGCATTAAATCTCTTTAATTTTCCTTTTTATCTAGCTGTGCAAAATGGAGCAGATGTTCTTTATGCTCCTAATCAAGAATTGGTCATTCGTCATTATCTAAGCCCTGATATTATCCCTGATTTAGAAGCTTTGTGTTCTGCATGTGCAGGGGACTTTCTCGTTTATGCAGGTTGGGAAAAGGGAGATTTTTGTTATTACCGATCTCATCTATTTTCTCAGAAAATCCAAGCACATGTAGATAGGATGAAACAGTTTTCTTTAGAGCCTTGGCAAGCTGTTAAGAGCTTTTCTTTTGCTGATCATTTACGTTTTCCCTTAATTAAATGTTTAGGGACTAAAAAAGAAATGACCCTTGTGTATGAAAGTCTAAAAGACGATAAACGCCTATCGATTACTTTGATCCGGGATCCTCTTACCGAAGGTGTATATTTAAATCTAATCACACATCCAGAAGCGACAAAAGGAAACGCATTAAAGAACGTAATCAAGCAAACAGGCAAAACAGGTAAGGTGATTGCAGCAGGAGATGACTTAAATGACATAAGTATGCTAGAGAGAGCCGACGTCAAAATTGTCATGTACTCAGCCCCTTTAGAGATGCATGATTTAGCAGACATTATTGCCAAACCCTCTTATCAATATGGAATTATTGAAGCTCTGCAAAAAGCGCTTAGCGAACTGCACCCATAGGATGCAGTGCTTGACTATCAACAGCTATTCCCATAGCATGCATTCCATTGTCCACGTAAAGAGTGACACCTGTAATGCCAGAGGCTAAAGGAGACAGAAGAAAAGCAGAGCTATTGCCTATTTCTTCTGCGGATAGATCTTTAACTAAAGGAGCATTAGCTTGAGAATAAGCAATCATATCATCGATAAACCCAATAGCTCGAGCAGCTCTGCTGGCTAAAGGTCCTGCAGAAATCGCATTAACGCGGATTCCCCATTTTCTTCCTGCTTCCCACGCTAGTGTGCGCGTATCGCTCTCAAGCGCTGCTTTGGCAGAACTCATCCCACCACCGTAGCCTGGCACAACACGCTCAGATGCTAAATAGGTCAAAGTCAGAGCAGCGCTATCTGCCTTCATAATAGGTCCAAAATACGCAAGCAAACTGATAAAAGAATAACTAGAAGCGCTCAAAGCTGCTAGATACCCTTTTCTAGATGTTTCTAAAAGAGGTTTTTTCACCTCAGGTGCGTTAGCTAAAGCATGCACTAGAATGTCAATGGTTCCAAAATCGTCCGCCACATTAGAAGCTACTTCAGAAATGGTGTATCCAGAAGTATTTTGATAGCGTTTATTTGAGCGAATTTCTTCAGGTACGTCTTCTGGTTTATCAAAAGATGCATCTAAAGGGTATATTTTTAGATATTGCATAAAGCTTCCATCGGAGAGCATCCGGGAAGCATCAAATTTTCCTGCATTCCAAGCAGAGGTGAAAATCTTTAAAAGAGGAGTCCAAGTACCGATGATAATCTCAGCGCCTGCTTCTGCAAGCGCTTTAGCGATTGCCCAGCCAAAACCTTGGTCATCTCCAATTCCTGCAATAAACGCCTTCTTGCCTTTTAGGTTGATCGGAAGCATAAGGAAGTTCCTTTTACGGTTAATTTTTCAACTAAAAAGAAAAGTGTAACAAACTAAGAAAAAAACCTCAATCTTTTAAAGAGGAAAAATTGCTCAAAATACTATCAGAAGGGGATTTTAGCTCTTAAAACCATTTGTAAATATATTTTTTTACTAAAATAATTCAGAGGTTTAACTATTTTATATTAAATTTTTATTTTAAAATTCATTGATTTTAGCATGTTAAAAACGTATGTTTTATTTTAATAGATTTAAATATTAAAGTATTGTTATACTTGTTTAATTTTTTTAAAAAAATAATAAGGATTCTTATGAAAGTAACTCTCTCTGCATGTATTTCTACTTCTTGGGAATATACTCGAGCGCATGAGAAAAAAGACTTTTCAAGCACTAAATGCATGGAATTTTTCTTGTAAATTCTGCTAA